>NZ_JBXAOA010000022.1:0-100442 GCF_058802325.1 Pseudomonas sp. GW822-FHT02E03
CCCCCCCCCCCCCCCCCCCCCCCCCCCCCCCCCCCCCCCCCCCCCCCCCCCCCCCCCCCCCCCCGCTCCCACATTGGGATGTGCAAGCCTCCGGCTTACGTGCTTCCAAGGATATGACCATGTCCCAAGACCGTCGCTACAGTTTCGAATTCTTCCCGACGAAGACCGATGCTGGGCATGAAAAACTGATCGCCACTGCTCGTCATCTGGCGACCTTCAATCCCGACTTCTTCTCCTGCACCTACGGCGCTGGCGGTTCGACCCGTGATCGCACCCTCAACACCGTGTTGCAGCTTGAAAGCGAAGTCAAAGTCCCTGCCGCACCGCATTTGTCTTGCGTGGGCGACAGCAAGGACGACCTGCGCGGCCTGCTGAGCCAATACAAGGCAGCCGGCATCAAGCGTATCGTTGCGCTTCGCGGTGACCTGCCCTCGGGCATGGGCATGGCCAGCGGCGAGATGCGTCACGCCAATGACCTGGTTGAATTCATTCGTGAAGAGACTGGCGATCATTTCCACATCGAAGTCGCCGCTTACCCGGAGATGCATCCGCAAGCGCGCAACTTTGAAGACGATCTCAACAACTTCGTGCGCAAGGCTAACGCCGGCGCCAACAGTGCGATCACCCAGTACTTCTTCAACGCCGACAGCTACTTCTACTTTGTCGAGCGTGTACGGGCCAAGGGCGTGAACATCCCGATCGTGCCGGGGATCATGCCGATCACCAACTACAGCAAGCTGGCGCGCTTTTCTGACGCTTGCGGTGCGGAAATCCCGCGCTGGATCCGCAAGCAACTGGAAGCCTACGGCGACGACACCCAAAGCATTCAAGGCTTTGGCGAGCACGTCATCACCGAGATGTGCGAACGCCTGCTGCAAGGTGGCGCGCCAGGGCTGCATTTCTACACGCTGAACCAGGCTGAACCGAGTCTGGCGGTGTGGAACAACCTGAAGTTGCCGCGTTAATCGTCGTTAAAGCAAGATCAAAAGATCGCAGCCTTCGGCAGCTCCTACAGGGGTACGTATCCCCTGTAGGAAATGCCGAAGGCTGCGATCTTTTGCTTTGCGGCGCCCCTTTATTGTGCAGCCATACCCTGAACCAGAGCATCTGGATCCGGTTTCTGGCTCTTTATGATTTCTCGTCGTAATCTCAACCCCATGCCTTTGATCGCTCAGTTACTGACCATGCTTCTGTTCACTTGCCTGAGCCTCACTGCTCGGGGCGAGAAGTTGCGTATTGTCACCGAACCCTGGGCACCTTACGTGTATGAGGAAAACGGCAAGTCTTTGGGGCTTGACTATGAAACCACCGCCATTGTCTTCAAACGCCTCGGAATCGACGTGGAATGGCAGTTCCTGCCATGGAAACGCTGCCTGTCGATGCTTGAGCAAGGCCAGGCAGATGGCGTGCTGGATATCTTCCACAGCGCTGAACGCGACGCGACCCTGCTCTACCCCAGCGAACCGCTCTCGCAAGTCGAATTCGTAATGTTCTATGCCAACGAGCGACCCTATCCATTTCGCACCCTGGACGATCTGAAAGGCCTGACCATCGGCACCTCGCCGGGCTACCTGTACAGCAAGGACTTCAGCGAATCGACGCTGTTCACCCAAGAGCCGGCACCCACCCATGAAGCCAACTTCGGCAAACTGGTGCGCGGCCGCATCGACCTGCTGATCACTGATCGCCGGGTTGGCCAGCATTTGCTCGATCAACTGAACATCCGCGACAAAATCACCGAGAACCCGATCATCATCAGCCAGCAAAGCCAGTTTCTGGCGGTACGCCGCAATGCCGGGATGGACTTGTTGGTGCAGCGTTTCGGTGCCGAGCTCAAGCGCTTCAAGCGCGAGCCAGCCTACGCTGAACTGAGCGCCCGCTATGGCGCCAGCCCGGCCCCCGAAGCACCGGCCGCCAGCGCCACCGCAACCGGCGGAAAAACCGTTGAGCAGCAGGAAAGCGGCGCGCAGTGATTGCTCTGTTATACTCCGGCCTTCCCGCCAGGCTCACGCCCGGACGCTCGGACTTGTTCAAGGCATCTCGATCCCGCTACAGCGCAGCTTTTCAGCCCGCGCGAGCGCTCCAGACGAGCCTTCGAGGCCCAGCAGGACCGGACGGGATTGCGTCCTCTTAAACGCGATTCGCGCCAGGCAAGACTCCCATTGGGCCAAGCCCTAACTAAAACAGGATTACTCATGTCCTTTGCTTCCCTCGGTCTCTCCGAGGCTTTAGTCCGCGCCATCGAGGCAGCGGGCTATACCGAGCCTACTCCGGTGCAACAGCGGGCCATTCCCGCCGTGTTGCAAGGTCGCGACCTGATGGTTGCGGCACAGACAGGTACTGGTAAAACCGGTGGTTTCGCCCTCCCGATTCTGGAGCGGTTGTTCCCCAACGGTCACCCGGACAAATCCCAGCGTCACGGCCCGCGCCAACCGCGCGTACTGGTCCTGACCCCAACCCGCGAACTCGCGGCCCAGGTGCACGAGAGCTTCAAGGTCTATGCCCGTGACCTGAAATTCGTCAGCGCCTGCATCTTCGGCGGCGTCGGCATGAACCCACAGGTTCAGGCCATGTCCCGCGGTGTCGACGTGCTGGTGGCCTGCCCCGGTCGCCTGCTCGACCTCGCCGGCCAAGGCAGCGTCGACTTGTCCCACGTGGAAATCCTCGTGCTGGACGAAGCCGACCGCATGCTCGACATGGGCTTTGTCCATGACGTGAAAAAGGTCCTCGCCCGCCTGCCGAGCAAACGCCAGAACCTGCTGTTCTCGGCGACGTTCTCCAAAGACATCACCGACCTCGCCGGCAAGCTGCTGCACAACCCGGAACGCATCGAAGTCACGCCGCCGAACACCACGGTCGAGCGGATCGAACAGCGCGTATTCCGTCTGCCTGCCAACCACAAGCGTTCGCTGCTGGCGCACCTGATCACCGCTGGCGCCTGGGAACAGGTGCTGGTGTTCACCCGCACCAAGCACGGCGCCAACCGCCTGGCCGAGTACCTGGACAAACACGGCCTCACCGCCGTCGCCATCCACGGTAACAAGAGCCAGAACGCCCGCACCAAAGCCCTGGCCGACTTCAAGGCCGGTGAAGTGCGCATCCTGGTCGCCACCGACATCGCCGCTCGCGGCCTGGACATCGACCAGTTGCCCCACGTGGTCAACTTCGAACTGCCGAACGTCGACGAAGATTACGTGCACCGTATCGGCCGTACCGGCCGCGCCGGTCGTTCGGGCGAGGCGATCTCGCTGGTCGCTCCGGACGAAGAAAAGCTGCTCAAAAGCATCGAGCGCATGACCAAGCAGAAGATTGCCGACGGCAACCTGATGGGCTTCGACTCCAGCGCTGTGGAAGCCGAGAAACCTGAAGTCCGCGAGCGTCCGGATGTGCGTAACCCGCGCAACCCACGTGGCCCGCGCGGCGACGGTCCGAACGGCAGCGGTGGTGGCGGCGGTCGTAAAGACAAAGGCAAGGACAAGGGCGGCAAGGAAAAACCTGCTGCCACTGGCCGTGGCGATCGCCCGGCCCGTGAACACAAGCCTCGCGAAGGCACCCCGGCCCGTGAGCAACAGCGTCCGGCACCTCGTGCCGCCGCTGACCGCGCTCCGGACGAGTTCCTGGACGACGATGTCGATAACTTCGGTAACCGCGTCGATTACGTGCCTCAAGCCAAACCGGCTCAGGGCCGTGGCCGCCGTCCGGGCGCTCCGGCACAAGGCGCAGGTGCTCCGCGCACCGGTCAGCCACAAGGTCGCCAAAATGGTCCGCGCAGCAGCAGCGGCGCAACCACCGGCACGCCGCCAGCCAAGCGCAGCGGCCCACGCAACGGTGCCCCACGTGACGGCCAGGCCCGTCGCGAAGAGTCCCGCAACCGCCGCCCGGCCCGTGACGAACAGCCTCGTTCGGAACCGGCCGTGCAGAACCCGCGGGGCCCGGCACCGAAGATCATTCACAAGGAGTCGAAAAGCGATCGCTTCCCGACACCTGAGCAACTGGATCAACTGCCAGGCCGTCCACGCGGCGAAAAACCAGCCTTGCTGACCCGCAATCGCTGAGTTTTTAAAAGCCATGAAAAATGCCCCGGACCTCACGATCCGGGGCATTTTTTCTGGCTGACGAAAAAACCTGTGGGAGCGGGCTTGCCCGCGATTGTGTCAGCCCGGCAAACATCTATATTGCCTGACCCACCGCCATCGCGGGCAAGCCCGCTCCCACAAGGATTTGCATTGCCTCTACAGATTTTGCCCGCCAATAAAAAAAGCCCCGGATCGCGAGATCAGAGGCGTTTTTGTTCAAGCAGCGAAATTCACTTCGCTTTCACACCTTCAAACGTAATGTACAGCTCGACTGCGTCGGACGCTGGGCCCAGGTCTTTCTGTTTGCCGAAATCGGAACGCTTGATGCTGGTGGTGCCTTCGAAGCCGGCACGGTAGCCGCCCCATGGATCCTTGCCTTCACCCAGGAAGGTGGCTTTGACCACGATTGGCTTGGTCACACCCAGCAAGGTCAGGTTACCGGTTACGTCGGCAGTGTCTTTGCCAGCGGCGTTTTTGCCGGTGGATTTGACACTGGTGGAAACGAACTTGGCGTCGGCGAATTTGCCCACGTTCAGGAAGTCACCGCTGGAGATGTGCTTGTCGCGTTCGGCGTGGTTAGTGAACACGCTGGCGGTGCGCACATTGAACTCGATCTTGCTGTCTTCAGGCTTGGCAGCGTCAAAGCTGAACTTGCCGTCGATGTCCTTGAAGGTACCGGTGATGTAGCTGTAACCCAGGTGGCTGATCTTGAAATCAACGAAGGCGTGTTGGCCTTCTTTGTCGACAACGTAATCGGCCGCCATTACGTTAGCGGACAGCAGAGCAGAACCGATTGCCAGGGCGGCGAGCGTCTTTTTCAACATGCTTTCTATTCCTTTGGAGTCGAGGTAGAACATCAGGCTTTGCGACCCAGCATTCGTGTCAGGGTCACATCACGATCGATAAAGTGGTGTTTCAATGCTGCCAACGCATGGAGGCCGGAAAAAATTACCAGCGCCCAGGCCAGGTACAAATGGATCACACCAGCGGTGTCCGCCTGGTCCGGTAGTCCGGAAACCAGTGCAGGCACTTCAAACAGGCCAAACACCGGGATCCCGACACCGTCTGCGGTGGAAATCAGGTAACCGGCAATCATCACAGCGAACAGCGCGAGATAGAGGAAGGCATGGCCGAACACGGCACCAAGACGCGTCATGCGGCTATAACTTTGCAGGGCCGGTGGCGGTGGACTGATGAAGCGCCACAACACCCGCAGCAACATGACCGCGAACAACAGCAGGCCAATGCTCTTGTGCAGATCCGGCGCATCTTTGCGCCAGGCGCTGTAGTAGTCGAGACCCACCATCCACAACCCCAACGCGAACAGACCATAGACCGCGAGCGCCACACCCCAATGCATGAAGATGCTGATCCAACCGTAGCGGGAAGAAGAGTTACGTAGTTGCATTGCCCAAATCCTGTAAGAACTGCGCCCAAGACTATCGAGTTATCTATCGATTTAAAGCGGAAAATTTTGCTCTGAAATATCGAGAAATACGATCAAGACCTTGCGGTCGAGATGTTAAGAGAGTGTTAACCGAACGAAAAAACCTACAAATGCCGTCCCCATTCCCACTTAAAAAAAGCTTTTACCACTCGTCAGAACTGTCATATCTGACAGTAGCCAACATTGCAGGTCATTGATGAACCTGATCTCGGGCGTTTGTCCGAGCGTCTGAACAGGAGTTCTACCATGAGTCACCATTCGAGTTCATCCCCCGCGACTACGCGCAACCTATCCAATTCGATACCCGTAGGGGCAGGGCCGCGAGGGATAGCCATCAACAACGATGGATCACGGGTTTTTGTTTGCAATTACATTTCAGGCAATGTGTCAGTGATCAACACCCGGAACAGAAAGGTAATCCACACCATCGCCGTCGAGCATTACCCCCAAAACATCGTCCTTGCCCATGGAGGGAAAAGAGCTTATGTGACCAACTACGGGTCAAGTTCGGTTTCGGTTATTGATACCAAAACCTATAAGGTGGGTCACGTCACGGTGGGAAAATATCCTCGGGGAATCGTCGTGAGCCGAGACGGCAAGCATGTTTACGTCACCGTTCGACAAAATAAAGAGTGGCTGGCAATTATCGACACCCGCACTTATGCGGTGAGCAGAGTGAGAGGATTGCCCTCTCCCTCCATAAGTGTGGATATCAGCCAGGACAATTCGCGTCTTTATATTTCCAGCACGAACTCTCCTGATGGCCCTTATCAGGACGCACTAACGATCGTCAGCAGCAAGACTTTCAAAGTCCTCGATATCATCAGAACCGAAAGGTATCCGTCAGCAGTTACCGTCAGTCCCGACGACAAAGAAGTGTATATCGTGTGTCTGGACGCTCAAAAACTGACCGTACTGGACCCTAAGTTATCGACCACCAGGCATTTCGATTTTGTGACTTACGAAGGGAAAATAGTGTTCGGCGAAAAAAACGCTTATGCCGTTGATCAAATCAAAAAAGAGGTCGTGGAAATTAATACCGCCACGTATGAAATTGTTCGCCGGGTGCCCATCCCTGGTGCTTCCGAACCGTATGACATGGTTCTTGATCAACATAACCATGCCTATGTCAGCGACTACCAAAGCGACGAAGTCCATAGTGTCGATCTAGCTTAGCGTCAAAGAAAAATCAGCAGCGACATACGCAAGACATAAAAAAAGCGCGGCATCACTGCCGCGCTTTTTTTGATTCCAGAACTTACTGCGTCTTGGTTTCAGTCGTCGCCGGGGTCTTCGCAGCAGTATTGACCGCTGGCTTCTTCACCGGCTCAGTCTTTTTCACCGTCGCCTTGACCGGGGCTTTTTTGGACTCGGTCTTGGCCGCAGGCTTTTTCACTGGCGCTTTGGCCGGCGCTTTCCTGGCAGGCTCTGCTTTCACCGGTGCCGCAGGTTTCGGCGCCTCAACCGGTGCTGGCGCTGGCGTCGGCGCAGGTACTGGCGCGGGTGCCGGAGCAACCGGTGCCGCGGGTACTGGCGCCTTGGCCGGTTCCGGTTTGTCGTCAGAACCACCGAACAGGTTGGTGAAGAAGTTGCCTTTCTTCGCCGCCACTGCACCTGCAGCTGCTGCGGTCGCCGCCGGAACAACTTTCGCCGGCTCAAACGATTTGCCTGCCGCCAGGTCTTCTACCTGACTGGCTGCACGCTGACCGGTGCGCAATGCGCCTTCCAGAGTGCCTGGGTACAAGGCGTCGGTGTGTTCGCCGGCAAAGGCTACACGTTGCAGCGGACGCTCCCACAGACGCCAGTACTTGCTGATCTGGCCCGGGCCGAAGGCCAGGTAAGCGCCACCCATCGACGGGTCGGTGCTGTAGCGACGGATTTCATAACCGGTGAACGAACCGCGTGCCTGTGGATAAAAGGCATGCAGACGAATCAGTACCTGATCGACCATCTGCTTGTCGCCGAAGGCCTGCATCACGCGCGCATTGTCGCCGGACAGGTTGATCACCACATTGGCGCCGCCTTTCAGGGCCGGCTCGACCCACAACATGCCCAGACCGGTGTTGCTGTAGATCTCGCCGGACATGCGCGCCTTGCTTTCCCACACCGGCGTCTTGAACTTCAGCATGATCTGGTCACGCCAGCCGTAGTTGGTGCCTTTGATGGCGCCCAGGTGCTGAGCATCCAGCGCCGGGGTCATCTGAATCTTGTTCAGCGCCCGCAACGGCACGGCCAGCACGACGTAGTCCGCCTGATAGCCAACACTGCCGACCTTCACAGTCACGCCGTCCTTGTCTTGAGTAATGGACGAAACCGGCGAGCTGGTCTTGATGGTTTTCAGTTGTTTGACGAAGGCCTGGGCCAGCACCGGGCTGCCGCCAGGCAGACGCGAAGCGCGCAGGTCACGGTCGGCAACGCCACGGTAGACGCGGCTCTGTTGTGCGAAGTACAGCAGCGACAGGCGCGAAGGTTCGTCATAACGGGTACGAATCTGCTGATTCACCAACTGACGCGCAGTGGCTGGCAGATTCAAGCGATCGAGCCAGTTGGACACGTTGATCTGGTCCAGGGCGAACAGCGTGCTGTTGGCGGCCGGGTTCTGCGGGTCTTCGATCGAACGCGCCAGATCATCCAGGGTCTTTTCGTAGCGTTTCAGCGCCTCGGCGGTGGCCGGCTGTTTAGTCGCCAGATCGGCGGCGGTGAAATATTCACCGTCGATCAGGTAGCTCGGAGTCCGCACGAATTCAGGGGCTGGCGTGGTGGTCAGCTTGAACGTCGAGACGTACTTGTTCAGCACCGGTTGGGTCTTGTCGTTGCCGATCCACTCACTGGTGGCCATGCCGGAGCGACCGCCCAACGTCGGTTTGGCTTCCAGCAGGGTGACCTGCCAGCCTTTGTTCTGCAGCTCGTACGCCGCGGTGAGGCCCGAAAGCCCGCCGCCGACCACGATCACCGTTTTATCCTTGGCCAGCGCCGAAACGCTGAACAGCCCCAACATCACCAGCGCACAGGCGCGCAGCCAACCAGCAGACATTCAGCGAACTCCGGAAATACACGAGGAAATAGCGGTTTTACGAGTCAGACGACTCAAAGAACCGCGAAGAATACGTCAGCCATCAAAACGCCGCCAGCAACGTCTATCGTCCTATACAAAGTAGCTCAATCGACACAATGGGTTGTCCCGATGACGCGCATTGCATAGGCTTGCGCGATTGTTTACCCGCCTACGTCACGGGTAGCCTCGAGGAGACAGAAAATGGGCCTGAATAAACAGTGGATGGAACGCGATCTCGCGGTGTTGTGGCATCCCTGCACCCAGATGAAAGACCACGAACAGCTGCCGCTGATCCCGATCAAGCGCGGCGAAGGCGTCTGGCTGGAAGACTTCGAAGGCAAACGCTACCTCGACGCTGTCAGCTCCTGGTGGGTCAACGTGTTCGGCCACGCCAACCCGCGAATCAACCAGCGCATCAAGGATCAGGTCGATCAGCTGGAACACGTGATCCTCGCCGGTTTCAGCCATCAGCCGGTGATCGAACTGTCGGAGCGTCTGGTAAAGATGACGCCCGAAGGCCTGACCCGTTGCTTCTATGCCGATAACGGTTCGTCGTGCATCGAAGTCGCGCTGAAAATGAGCTTTCACTACTGGCTCAACCGCGGCCAGCCGAACAAAAAGCGCTTCGTCACCCTCACCAACGGTTACCACGGCGAGACCATGGCGGCGATGGCGGTGGGCGACGTGCCGCTGTTTACCGAAACCTACAAAGCCCTGCTGATGGACACCATCAAGGTGCCGAGCCCCGATTGCTACCTGCGCCCCGAGGGCATGAGCTGGGAAGAACACTCGCGCAACATGTTCGCCGCCATGGAGCAGACCCTGGCCGACAACCACGACACCGTGGCCGCGGTGATTCTGGAGCCGCTGATTCAGGGCGCTGGCGGCATGCGCATGTACCACCCGGTGTACCTGAAGTTGCTGCGCGACGCCTGTGATCGTTATGGCGTGCATTTGATTCATGATGAAATCGCCGTTGGCTTCGGCCGCACCGGAACGATGTTCGCCTGCGAACAGGCCGGCATCCGCCCGGATTTCCTCTGCCTGTCCAAGGCCCTGACCGGCGGTTACCTGCCGTTGGCGGCGGTGCTGACCACCGATGAGGTCTACGGCGCCTTCTACGACGACTACCCGACCCTGCGCGCCTTCCTGCACTCCCACAGCTACACCGGCAATCCGCTGGCATGCGCGGCGGCACTGGCGACGCTGGATATCTTCGAAGAAGACAACGTCATCGAGAACAACAAGGTGCTGGCTCAACGCATGGCCTCCTCCACCGCGCACCTGGCCGATCACCCGAACGTTGCCGAAGTGCGCCAGACCGGCATGGTGCTGGCCATCGAAATGGTCAAGGACAAGGCCAGCAAGACCGCTTACCCGTGGCAGGAACGTCGCGGTTTGAGGGTGTTCCAGCATGCGCTGGAGCGTGGTGCCTTGCTGCGGCCGCTGGGCAGCGTGGTGTATTTCCTGCCGCCGTACGTGATTACCCCGGAGCAGATCGATTTTCTGGCCGAGGTGGCCAGTGAAGGCATCGACATTGCTACCCGCGACAGCATCAGCGTGGCGGTGCCGAAGGACTTTCATCCGGGTTACCGTGATCCGGGCTAGTTTTTCTCGTTCCCACGCTCTGCGTGGGAATGCAGCCGGGGACGCTCTGCGTCCCAAAAGCGGACGCGGAGCGTCCGGTGAGGCATTCCCACGCAGAGCGTGGGAACGATCAGTTCAGACGAATTACAGAGACCATTGATGAGACTGTCCCGCTTCTTTATCGACGCCCCCTTGAGCACCGGCGAGCACGAGCTTCCCGAGGCCCAGGCCCATTACATCAGCCGCGTGCTGCGCATGGCCGAGGGTGATGCGGTGCAATTGTTCGACGGCTCGGGCCATGAGTTTCGCGGCACGCTGGCGGAAGTCGGCAAGAAGCGCGTCGTGGTGCAAATCGATGAAAGCTTCGCCGGGCAGGTCGAGTCGTCGCTTGCGGTCCATCTCGGCCAGGGCTTGTCCCGTGGCGAGCGGATGGACTGGGCGATTCAGAAAGCCACCGAACTGGGCGTCAGCGAAATCACCCCGATCTTCACCGACCGCTGCGAAGTCCGCCTCAAGGACGAGCGCGCCGACAAACGCCTGATGCACTGGCGTCAGGTGGCGATCAGCGCTTGCGAACAGTGTGGGCGTTCATCTGTGCCGGTGATTCATCCACCGCTGCTGTTGGCCGACTGGTTGAAGCAGACGGAAGCCGAATTGAAGCTGGTGCTGCACCCGGTGGCCGAGCCGCTGGTGAGCCATGCGAAACCGGCGACGCTGGCGTTTCTGATCGGCCCGGAAGGCGGGTTGTCCGACGCTGAAGTCGAGCAAGCCAAGGCTGGTGGCTTTCACGCCGCCCGCCTCGGCCCTCGCGTATTGCGTACCGAAACCGCGCCGGTGGTGGCGTTGGCGGTGGCGCAACAACTTTGGGGCGATTTTTAGGTTTGATCGTTCCCACGCTCTGCGTGGGAATGCAGCCCGGGACGCTCCGCGTCCCATCAAAAGCCGAACGCGGAGCGTCCGTAGAGGCATTCCCACGCAGAGCGTGGGAACGATCTTTCAGGAACTATTGCACCGGATCACTCACCGGCTTCGCAATGATCGCTTTCAACTCGCTGGTCATCGGAAACTCAAGGTTCAAACCTTTAGGCGGAATCGGCTGCTGGAACCAGCGGTTGTAGATGCCATTGATTTCCCCTGAGCTATACAAATCGGCAAGCGTCGAGTTCACCAACTCGAGAAATTGCGGATCGCCCTTGCGCACCATGCAGCTGTAGATTTCCCGCGATTGCTCCTCGCCCACCACGACCCACTTATGCGGATCGCGGGCCTTGGCCCGTTCACCGTAGAGCAGCGCATCATCCATATAGAACGCCGCCGCCCGCCCTGACTGCAGCATCTGGAAGGCTTCGCCGTGGTCCTTGGCGCTGATCACAAACATATCGATCTTGTGATCGACGTTGTAGCTCTTCAGAAACCGCTCATTGGTGGTGCCGGCGGTGGTCACAACGTTCTTGCCGCGCAGGTCGGCGAAGCTTTTGATGCCGCTGTCCTTCGCCGTGAGCAACTGCCCCTTCACGTAGATGAACCCATAGGAAAACGCCACTTGCTGCATGCGCTCGGCGGTCACGCCGGTGGAGCCACATTCAAGGTCGACCGTGCCGTTTTGCACCAGTGGAATACGCGTTTGCGAGGTCACCAGGTTGTACTTCACCTGCAAATCCGGCAGCTCGAGTTTTTGCTTGATGCGCTCGACAATCTTGCTCGCCAGGTCCACCGAATAGCCCATCGGCTGCCCCGTGTGATCACCCACGTAAGAAAACGGCACCGACGCATCGCGATAGCCCAGCGTGATGCTCTTGGCATTGGCGACCTTGTTCAGCGTGCCGGTCAGTGGCGCTTCATTGGCCTGGACCTGGCTGCCGAGCAGCAGGCCGAGGGTGCAGCCGATCAACGTGATTTTTTGCATTGTTATTCTCCGTTGTGGGTAAGGCGATTAGCGGCGGGCGGCGATCACGGTGATTTCCACCAGGATCTCTGGACGGGCCAGTTGCGCCTGCAACGTGGTGCGGGTCGGTGCCTTGTCCGGCGACAGCCATTGTGACCAGACCTCGTTCATGGCGGCGAAGTCGCGGCCAATGTCGCTCAGGTAAATGGTCGCGTTGAGCAAGTGATCCTTGTCGCTGCCAGCCTCGGCCAGCAACGCATCGATCTTCGCCAGCACTTCGGCGGTTTGGCCGGTGACGTCGGAGCTGTCACCCGGAACCTGTCCTGAGAGAAACACCAGATCGCCAAAGGTCACCGCGCCAGAGAGTCGGCTGTTGCTGTTGATACGCTTGATGCTCATCGGTTTTTCCTTTTCAAGTCAGGCGACGCGGGGGGCGAGGCCCTGCATTTCGATCGAGGGTGTGCGCCGGGCAATCAACTCACTCAGCAGCCGAGCGCTACCGCAGGCCAAAGTAAAACCCAAGGCACCATGGCCGAGGTTGAGCCAGAGGTTGCGGTACGCCGTGGCGCCAATCAACGGCACGCCGCTGGGAGTGGCCGGGCGCATGCCGGCCCATTCGATGGCGGCGTCGTAATCGCCGGCATTGGGCAAGGTTTCCTGGGCCTGGCGTTTGATCAGCGCCAGACGCTTGGGATCGAGTGCCGGGTCGAAACCGACAATGTCGACCATCGCCGCCACTCGCAGTTGTGCACCGATGCGGGCGTAAACGATCTTGCGGTTGTAATCGGTGATGCTCAGCTCTGGCGCGCGGTGTTCGGTGCGGATCGGCATGGTCAGGCTGTAGCCCTTGAGCGGATACAGCGGCAGGTTCATGCCCGGCAACGCCAGCGCCGGGCTGCGATGACCGGCAGCGATCACCAATTGCTCAACCGGCAATACCTGCGCGCCCATTTCGACGGCCTGCACCGCGCCGTCGCCGTGGCGAATGCCGGTGACCGTGCGCCCCGGCAAAAACTCGCAACGCCCCGACGCCTTGAGCCGGGCCACCAGTTGCAGGCAGAACGCATGGCAATCGGCGACTTCTTCATCGGGCGTGTAGATCGCGCCCACAAACGGTGCCTCGGCGAGCGCCGGCTCCAGCTGTGCGCACTCGGTCCGGGACAATACCTGTTGCTGTCGCGGATCAGCCAGACTGTGGCACGCATGCTCGAAACTTGCGGCTTCGCGAAACGTCACCAATTTGCCGTTGCGCCGCCAGTCGAAACCGTCGAGGCGGTCTTCGTCGCGCCAGCCTTGCAGCGTGGCCTGGCTTAGCAGCGCCAAGCGCAGCAGGTGTGCGCCGTTGCGCTGATTCACCGAACGCCGGCAGGCCGCCAGAAAGGCCGCCATCCAGCGCCATTGCGCCGGGTCCAGGCGCGGGCGCAGCTTCAACGGTGAGTCACCGCGCAACATCCAGCCCAGCGCCTGCAACGGTACGCCGGCATCGGCCAGTGGCGCGACGTAGCGGTAGGACAACTGGCCGCCGTTGGCGAAACTGGTCTCGCTGGCAAACGAATCCCGGGCCTCGATCAGCATCACGTCGATGCCGTCGCGAACCAGTGCGTAAGCCGTTGTCAGCCCGATGACGCCGCCACCGATGATGCAAACCCGCTGAGCCATGTCAGTCCTTAAGCGTTGTTGAAACGTGCCCTCAGCTTAGGAGCAGGTGACAGACGTTGAACAATGCATAAAGATGCCTGAGCCATAAACAAAGGTTATGGACTTGCCATGCGACTGCGACACATCGAAATTTTCCAGGCCATTCGCCAAACCGGTTCGGTCAGTGGCGCCGCCCAGTTGCTGCACGTGTCGCAGCCAGCGGTGAGCAAAGTGCTGCAACACGCCGAACAGCAACTGGGCTTTGCGTTGTTCCTGCGGGTGCGCGGTAAATTGCAGCCGACGCCCGAAGCCCTGGAGCTTGAGCGCGAAGTCGACAAGGTCACCGAAAGCCTGCAAGGCGTGCGACGCCTGGCCCAGAGCCTGCGCCGCGAGCCGGGCCACAGTGTACGGATCGGCGCGATCCCGGCACTGGCTTTGTCGCTGCTGCCGCCGGCGATCAACGAATGGACGCAACGCTACCCGCAAATCGCCTGCGAACTGTCCAGCGCCCACAGCCGCGAGCTGATGCAAAACTTGTTGATGCGCGAAGTGGATGTCGCCCTGACGTTGCAACTGCCCGATCATCCGGGCCTGAAGGCGCAGGCCTTGGCCTGTGGGATGCTGGTGGCGCTGGCGCCGAAGGGCTTTTGGCCCGACGACACTCACGGTAAACCGCTGCCGTTGATCGAACTGGCCGGTGCGCCGCTGATTGGCTTGTCCAGCGCCGACCCGCTGGCCGCCAGACTCGACAGCTACCTTGAGGCAGTCGAGCCGCCGCCAAAGGTACGCATCGCCGTGCAAACCTATTCGCTGGCGCGGGCGATGGTCGAATCCGGGGCCGGGTTGGCGGTGATCGATCCGTTCACCGCGCTCGGCGCGTCCCCCGCCACCACGGCGATTCGACCTCTGGCGCCGGCGCTACCGATCACCCTGTACGCGGTGACCCGCGCCGACGAACCGCCGCCGCACACCTTGAGCGACTTGTTGCAGGTGTTCAGCCGACGGGCGCAGGCGCAATTGGATCACCTGTGTCCCTGTGGGAGCGGGCTTGCTCGCGAAAGCGGTGGATCAGTCAGCGATGATGTCGACTGACCTGAAGTTTTGCGAGCAAGCCCGCTCCCACAGGTTTTGCAAATAGCTGCAGTGCGATCTACAAGACATAAAACAGAATCGCCACAAAGTGCAGCACGCTCCCGGCAATCACAAACAAATGCCAGACCCCATGGGCATGGCGCAGGCGATGGTCGAGGGCAAAAAAGATAATCCCCACGGTGTACAACACCCCGCCCGACGCCAGCCAGGTAAAGCCGACTGGCCCCAGCGCCGCCAGTAATGGCTTGACCGCCACCAACACGATCCAGCCCATCACCGCGTAAATCACGATCGACAGAATCCGCGCTTCCGAACGCGGTTTGATCTCTTGCAAGATGCCGATCAGCGCCAGCCCCCAGACGATCCCGAACAACGTCCAGCCCCACGGCCCGCGCAGGGTCACCAGGCAGAACGGTGTGTAACTGCCGGCAATCAGCAGGTAGATCGAAAAGTGATCGACCTTCTGCATGATCGCTTTCTTGCGCCCGCGCACGCTGTGGTACACGGTCGAGGCGCTGTAGAGCACCAGCAAGGTGAACGCGTAAATCGCCACGCTGACGATCTTCCACGGACTGCCATCCATACTGGCAATCACCAGCAACCACACGCCCCCGACAAACGCCGCCACTGCCCCGACCAAATGCGTCCAGGCGTTCAATCTTTCCCCGTGATACATGTATTGCTCACCTCAAAATTCATTAACACAAAGCCCCTGTAGGACCGGTGTAGGAGCTGTGTAGGAGCTGTGTAGGAGCTGTCGAGTGAAACGAGGCTGCGATCTTTTGATCTTGATTCTAGGCGCCCTCTGAAAGATCAAAAGATCAAAAGATCGCAGCCTTCGGCAGCTCAACAAAAGCCATCGAGCCAAACGTCAGCCAATTGGGCACAATCGAACGATTCGAATAAGAGTCTGGCCCATGCTGATCGATGAAGAGTTGACCCTGAAAAAACTCGAGGTGTTCCTGGCCTTCATGCGCACCGGCAACCTGACCCGCGCTGCCGCCGAGTTGCAAACCAGCAACGTCAGCGTGCACCGCGCTATTCACTCTCTGGAAAGCGCCCTGCGTTGCCCGCTATTCAAACACGAAGGCCGCAACCTGACCCCACTCGAAAGCGCTTATGTGCTGGAAGAACGGGCGCAGAAGCTGATCCAGGACGTGCTCGAAAGCGTGCGCCTGACCCGCGAAGCGGCCGGGTTCTCGGCTGAGCGTTTCAAACTTGGGTCCCTGTATTCGCTGACGGTGAAGACCGTCCCGCAGCTGATCATGGGCCTGAAAATTCGCCGCAGTGAACTCAATATCGACCTGATCCTGGGCTCGAATATCGACCTGTTGTACAAGCTCAAGAACATGGAAGTCGACGCGATCCTGGTGTCGCTGGATGACAGCGTCAACGACCCGGACTGCGAGCAGATTCCGCTGTTTTCCGATGACATCTTCCTCGCCACACCGGCTGATTCGCCCTTTGCCCAGCGGGCCGAAGTCGATCTGGCCGAGGTGCGCGACGAGACATTCATCACCTTGACCCAGGGCTTCGCCACGCACCAGGACGGTATTCGGGTGTTCAAGCAGGCGGGGTTCGAGCCAAAGGTGGCGATGCAGGTCAACGACATCTTCACCCTGCTGAGCATGGTCAGCTCAGGGGTCGGTTATGCGTTGCTGCCGGGAAGGATTGCGGCGGTGTATGAGAACCGGGTGAAGCTGATTCCGTTGCAGCAAAAGTATCGGTTACAGCAGCACATCGGCGTGGTGTTTCTGAAGGCCAAGGAGCGTGACCCGAATTTGCTGGCGCTGTTGGCAGAGTGCCGGATGTATGCCAATCGTCAGGCCACCCAATGATCGTTCCCACGCTCTGCGTGGGAATGCCTCAATGGACGCTCTGCGTCCGCTTTGGGACGCGGAGCGTCCCGGGCTGCATTCCCACGCGGAGCGTGGGAACGATCAGTCAGCCGACAATCCCGCGAACAATGAAGTACAGCAACGAAGGCCCAAGCAAGCACCCAAGCCCGGTGTGGAACGTCGCCGTCAACGCGCCATACGGCACCAGCCTACGATCCGTCGCCGCCAACCCTGCGGTCACCCCACTCACCGTCCCGGCCAACCCGCCAAACACCATGGCCGAGCGCGGGTTATCCAGCCCCATCCAGCGCGCCGCCATCGGTGTGCCGACCATCACCAGAATCGCCTTGATCAGCCCGGTAGCAATCGACAACGCCATCACGTCGGACGTGGCACCAATCGCTGCCCCGGTCACTGGCCCGACGATGTACGTCACCGCACCCGCGCCAATGGTGGTCATGCTGATCGCATCGCGATAACCGAACACCCAGGCCATGCTCGCCCCGACAATGAACGGCAGAATCGTGCCCAGCAGCAGCGCGATAACACCAATCATCCCGGCCTTTTTCGCTTCGGTGGCCTGCACCTCGAACGCCGTGGCGACAATGGCGAAGTCCCGCAGCATGGCGCCGCCCATCAAACCAATACCGGAAAACAGCGACAAATCCGCCAGGCCTTTTTGCCCACCGGTCATGGTGCCGCCGACCCAGGCCAGCACCAGGCCAATGACGATGGCAATCGCCGAGCCGTGAATTCGTCCGAAGGTCAGGCGTTTGGACAACACCACCGACACCCACATGATCACGCCAACGAAGGCGAATGCCGTGATCAGACCGTTATGTTCCAGACCTTTCTCGATGAGATCCCACATATCAGCGACCTCCTGCCGGTGCGCCAACCGACGTTATATCCGCCGGTTCATCGGGCAAGGGCTCGCCTTTGTGGGTCCGGCTGATCAGCGCAATCGTGCAACCACAGAGCACCACCGAACCAATCGCCGCCAGCACCGCCACCGGCCCGCCGTGCAAGGCGGTGACGACGTTCTGTTGCGCGGCCATCGCCACCACCACCGGAATGTACATGGCGCCCCAGAAGCCGACGCCCATCTCGCAGTCCTTGGTCATGCCGCCGCGTTTTTGCATCCACAACCGCGCGCAAATCAGCAGGATCATCGCGATCCCGACCCCGCCGACGTTGGATTTAACGCCCAGCAACGCGCCGAGCATGTCACCCATGATCACCCCTGCCAGCGTACAGATCGCCAACAGCGCCACACCGTAAATAATCATTGTTGTAGTCCTCAAAGTGCATCGTCGGAATTGTTGTTTTTGTAGTTCGCAGCCTGAGTCGGTGATCTAGGGTTGGCGGCTTCCCTCCTCACGCAACAGCGCCTGCAAGGTATCGAGCCGCGCACCGTCGAAAGCAATCACGGTGCCCTGCTCGAACACCCGGCGCGCCAGCCCGGTCAACACCGCACCGGGCGGCAGTTCGATCTGTAGACGTACGCCGCGCTCGTAGGCGCTTTGTACCGTGCCGCGCCAATCCACCACGCGGCACATGTTGAAGGCCAGGTCGTCGCGTAACGCCTCCGGATTGATAACAGGCCGGGCGCGGCTGCCGCTGAGATAACCCAGGGTCGGCGTTTTCAATTGCACCTTGGCGAAGGCTTCGGCCAGGATTTTTGCCGGGGCTTCCAGCAACGGGCAATGGGACGGCACGCTGACCGCCAGACGCTTGGCCAGACCGGCGCCACGCCCCTTCGCCAACTCGGCAACCGCTTTCATCGCCTCCTCGCTGCCAGCAATCACCACTTGGGTATCGGCGTTGATATTGGCCAGGTAAACCGGTGTGTCGACGCTGTGCACCCGCGCCAGCAAACCTTCCACCGTCGCCAGATCCAGACCGATGATCGCGGTCATGCCATAGCCCTGAGGATAAGCCTGCTGCATCAGCTCACCGCGCAGGCTGACCAGATGCAGCGCATCGCTGAAGCTCAAGGCGCCGGCGACCACCGCCGCCGGATAAGCTCCGATGGACAGTCCGGCCACGTAATCCGTGCTCAATGACAACTGACGTGAAGCGGCGATTCCGGCGATCAGCAGGCATAGCTGAACCGCCCTCGTTGACTGCAACGCCTCGGCAGAATCCAGCAACAAAACATCTTCACCCAGCACCTCACTCGCCTCGATCAGCGTTTCCCGAGGCAAGCGATGGAGCATGCCCGGTTGCTGCGCGCCTTGGCCGGGGAACACCAGCAAACTGCTCACGCTGCTTGCTCCTGCGGGTTCCACGGATCGGTGACCAGGCAGGCGACCTGAGCGTTTTTGAGCAGCACCCGATGCGACGGGCCGGCCCATTCGCGCAGAGCTACAGCGCCGTAAGGTGTCTGCAATTGCATGTCGACCAGACATTCAGCAGTGCCGAGAAGCGTCACCAACTCTTGCGCTTGAAGTCGGCTCAACAGTTGCGGTGTACGCAGAATCAAGTCCAGATCGCTGCGCTCATGCAACGCCGCAAAACCGCTGGCCAATTCAAACCCGGCGCTGCCGCTGACACCCCACACCCAACCGCAGGCATCGAGCATTGGCCGCAGCTGCACCAGTGCTCGCAACGCCGGCAGATCCCGCGCCGTCTCGACATGACAAAGCTCTTCCGGACTTACCCGACGTGAAATCGCCGTGATCGCCATCGACGTTGCATAACGCTGCTCACGCAAGCGTCCTCGTACCCCGACCGCGATCTGATCCGGCGCACTCATCGCACGCCGAACCACCACTGGCTGACCCGCGCTGATCGACTCGATCACCCACGCAGGCGCATCCGCAGGCAACTGCTCCGGGGTCATCCCACACAGCAGGTCGTGGGCCAGAAGCGTGCTCACCACTGCTCTCTCAGCAGTTGGCGAACCTTGCTCGACGCGCCGCGGTTGGGCGCACCCAAGCGGCCGCTCAAATCGCGACGACCAGCCCCGACATCGTCAATCGCCTGAACCAGACACTCGTTCACCCGCGCCAGATCCGCCGCCGTCGGTTGTTCGATCTGATCCACCGACAAGGTTTCCCAAAGCAAACCCAAGCTGGCAAAGCTGTCGATGTCATAGGCCATCGGCGGCACGCTGGCGGCCAAGGCTTCAAGCTCTTCGACACTGCGCAAGGTAACCCGCGCCGCCGACGCCTTGCCCATCGCATGCACCATCACGCCCGGATCGCGTAGCGCGATCAGCCGGTTGGCCTGATAGCCATGAGCGAGAAACGCCCCGGACATCGCCTTGCCCACCAGCAAACCGATCACCGCATGCCCGGCCAGTCGGGCACGGGCATAACTGTCCGCAGCACCGGCCAAGGCTTGATGAATGCCGAGGGCTTCTTCGCGCCGACCGTAAGCCTGGCTCGGCACATCGACGATGGCGATCAAGGCGCGTTTTTGAGGTTTGTCGTTATCCGCGGCAATGACGTCAGCCACCGCTTTGGCCAAGCCCCAGCCTTCCAGCAAACCGACCTCGCCATTGCGGGCGCGGACGAAACGGTTGTCGGGATCGGCCACTACCGCGATAAATCGAACAGGTTGATCGCCCAATAAACCATCGGCGACTTTCAACGATGCCGGCAAACCCGCGACCGGTTTTGCGCCGGCACTCAAGGCGTTGAACCAGTTCAAGCCTCTCAGGGAATACGAACTCATGAGCGCTCTCCTTGATACAGATCGCGAACCGTCGCCGGCTCGATTTGTGGTTCGGCGTCCAGACGCGCCAGCCGTTGCAGAAACCATTCGGCCTGGCGGCTGCGTTGCTGCGCCGGCAACCCCTGCTGGAGCAACTCGCTAACCTGCTGCTGAATCTGCGCCACGTCGTCGGCGACATAGCGGTCCACCAGACCGCTGGCGAAACGTTGCTCACCGCCGGTCAGGCTCCAGATAAACGGGCGATCGCGGGAGTCGTATTCCTCAAGTCCGGCTTCCTGCTCGATCACTTGGGGGCCGTTGAGGCCAAGGCGCGCTTCCTGAGTCACCAGCAAATAGCTGCACAACCCGGCGGCAATCGACATGCCGCCAAAGCAACCGACGCTGCCGGCGACCACGCCAACTACCGGTTGGTACTGGCGCAAATCGACAATCGCCGCATGAATATCGGCAATCGCCGCCAGCCCCAGATTGGCCTCCTGCAAACGCACGCCACCGGTTTCCAGCAACAGCACAGCGCGAGTGGGAATGCCTTTGCGGTTGTCCTCGGCGGCCAGTTCCAGCGCGCCGGCAATCTTCGCTCCGCCGACTTCACCGAGGCTGCCACCCTGAAACGCGCCTTCGATGGCAGCGATCACCACCGGCAAACCGCCGAGGCTGCCCTTGGCGATCACCACGCCGTCATCGGCTTGCGGCACCACGCCCTGGCGCGACAGCCACGGCGACATGACGCGCTGAAACGGGTCGAGCAGCTCACGAAAGGTCCCGGCGTCGAGCAACGCTTTCGCTCGTTGCCGGGCGCCGAGTTCGACGAAGCTATGTTTGCTGAGAAGCGCTGCGCTGTCAGTCATGGCCGATCTCCTCGAAGCCTTGTTCCAGGCGCAAACGCACCACGCCGGGAGTGGCGCCGAAATCGTGGATATCGATCGCCATCGCGGGCGGTGTCTGGCCGTCGAACATCCGCGCGAACAGATGCTGCCAGCGTTGTTCGCTGCCGTTGACCGAGGTCTGCACCTGGATCGTCAGCTTGCCCGCTAGCCCCGGTTCGATCAGCACTTCCAGATCGCCCGAGCCCACGCAGCCCACCAGCGCCCTGCCCCGTGGCGGCTGCCCGGCGGGGAATTCAAAGGATAAGGTTTCCATCAAAACGCTCCCTGGAGGACGCCGGCGCCCGACTCGATGCGGTCGATAAACAGGCAGGCTGCGAGCAAGTCCGCAGCGCCGCCGGGCGAGGCATTCAACGCGATTAATTGTTGGTCCAGCTCATGCAAACGGCGGCGACCGGCCAGGCTCGCACTGCCGCCGGCGTCGAGCACTGCTTGGGCGCCGAGTTGCATGGTCTGCAGGCCGCTTTCGCCTGCGCGGTAGAGCACGCAGGTGTCGGCCAGTGTCGTCATGATCGCCAGCAAGGCGTCGAGCCGGGCGTTCTGTTCGCCATGGCCGGCGGCGCGGCTGCGTTTGAGTTGCGGCAGGCCACGTTGCAGCACGGCCGGGAAACCAAGCTGCGCCTCTTCACGGGCACCGCGAGCGCCATAACGTTGGGCCACTTGAGCGCCATGGCTTAGAGGGCGCGGGGCGTAGCGGTCGTCGAGCAAGGCCAGGCGTGCAGCGCGCAAGGTCACGGCGCTTGCTTTGGTATTCGTACATTCCAACGCCGCCGCAGCGACCAACAGCCCCAACGCCCAGATCGCCCCACGATGAGTATTCACACCGTTGGTGGTGGCGAGCATCACTTGCTCACCGTCACGACCAATCCGCCCAAGGGCTTCGCGCAGGGGTAAACCGACTTCGCCAAACTCCATGGCCGCTTCTGCCATTGCCTTGAACGCCGGCCACAACGACAGCGCCGAGGCGTGCATCAGGCTCAGGTGTAAATCGGTGTGCGCGCCATTGCCGCGACGGTCGACCAGCGCCGGTTTCGGCGACAAGTCCGCTTCGTCGATCAGCGCGTCCACCGCGAGATCCGCCAGCCGCTCAGTCAGGGTTAAAGGTTTCGGTTGCAGGTTGAATGCGTGCATTACCAGCTCCTGAACTTGGCGGGCGGGTTGTAGAGACCACCGGACCACTCCACCAGATCGGCCACGCTTTTCGCTGCGAGCAACTCGCGGGTGGCGTCGGTGCGGCGGATGCCGAGGTCTTCGGGCAAAGCGATCAGGCCTTCGCGGCGCATGCGGGCGGTGTCTTTCGGGTTATGGCGCAGGCCGATGGCGGTCACCCCGGCGACGGCGGCGATCATCGCCTGACGCTCTTCGAGGGAACGGGCCTTGTACAAATAGGCGATGCCTTCTTCGGTCAGCAAGTGAGTGACGTCGTCGCCGTAAATCATGATCGGCGCCAGTGGCATGCCGCTTTTCTTCGCCACTTCCACCGCGTCGAGGGTTTCAACGAAGGTCGGCTTGCCGCCCTCCTGGAAGGTCTCGACCATTTGCACCACGAGTTTTTTACCGCGTTCCAGCAACGCTTCGGGTGCATCGTCGTGACGCATGTCAAGCCAGGCCGGCGTGCCATGGCGGCGACCGCGCGGGTCGTGGCCCATGTTCGGCGCACCACCGAAACCGGCCAGGCGGCCGCGCGTGACGGTGGAGGAATGGCCGTCGCCGTCGACTTGCAGGGTTGCACCGATGAACAGGTCCACCGCGTACTGGCCGGCCAGTTGGCAGAACATCCGGTTGGAGCGCAGCGAGCCGTCGCGGCCGGTGAAGAACACATCCGGTCGAGCGGCGATGTAGTTTTCCATGCCCAGTTCGGTGCCGAAACAATGCACGCTTTCGACCCAGCCGCTTTCGATGGCAGGGATCAGGGTTGGGTGAGGATTGAGGGTCCAGTTGCGGCAGATCTTGCCTTTCAAACCAAGGGATTCACCGTAGGTCGGCAGGATCAGTTCAATGGCGGCGGTGTTGAAACCGATGCCGTGGTTCAGGGACTGGACGTTGTGTTTTTCATAGATCCCGCGGATCGCCATCATCGCCATCAACACGTGCACAGGCTTGATGTGGCGTGGGTCGCGAGTGAACAGCGGTTCGATATAGAACGGCTTGTCGGCCACCACCACGAAGTCGACCCAGGATGCGGGAATGTCGACACGGGGCAGTTCGCTGACATCGTCCACCAATTGGTTGACCTGCACGATGACGATGCCATCGCTGAACGCCGCCGGTTCAATCAATGCGGGGGTGTCTTCGGTGCTCGGGCCGGTGTAGATGTTGCCGGCGCGGTCGGCCATGAAACCGGCCGAGAGCACGACGTTGGGAATCAGGTCGACCACCAGCCGCGCATAGAGCTCGATGTAGGTGTGGATCGCGCCGATTTCCAGCAAACCGTCTTCGAGCAACTGACTGATACGCAGGCTTTGGGTGCCGGCAAAAGAGAAGTCGAGCTTGCGCGCAATGCCGCGCTCGAACAGGTCCAGGTGCTCGGAACGCCCGACGCTGGGCATGATCATGTGCAGGTCATGCAGCTTGCCGGGATCGGCCTTGGCCAGGGAGCGGGAAAGGAAGTCCGCCTGCTTCTGGTTATTGCCCTCCAGCACCACACGGTCGCCGGGCAGGATCAATGCCTCCAGCGCCGCAACGATCTTGTCGGTGGGCAACACCACACCGTCGGCAAGCCCCTTCACCCATTCGAGGCGCCGCTGCTTTTCGCTGCGCCGCCGCGTCCATCGCGAGTCGGGGGATATTGTTGTTGTCATGACCACTCCACGGGTTCGCTGTCGTGGGGGTCACCTTAGGAGCGTTGGGTGGGGGCATCAATCAAGCAGAGGGACGGATCGTTACGCTGACCGTAATAATCGAACACCGTCCCGATCGTTCCCACGCTCTGCGTGGGAATGCCTCGAGGGACGCTCCGCGTTCCAGCTCTCGAATGGGACGCGGAGCGTCCCGGGCTGCGTTCCCACGCAGAGCGTGGGAACGATCAGGAACGCAGAAACCTTTGTGGCGAGGGGCTTGTTGGAAGGTCCGACAGCCTGGGGTTTTGTGTTTAAAAGTTTGTCCGCAGGAACGGTGAGAGGCTACACAACCTTGCGTCGCTGCCTACAGCAATGCCGGAACCCGCTGACTGGTGCGGTTTTGCGTTGGTCTTTATCGTTTGGGGGTCGCTGCAAACTCAGCGACCGGGATTGGAACCCCGTGGTGTTAACGAGGCAAAAGCGCCTTTCATAACGTATGCTTGCGCACCTTTAATGTGTGCACTCCGTTATGGCGGCTGTGCGCGGGAGACCTTAGTGTCTGTCGGGTTTTGTCCGTTTGCCCGGGTTCCAGCCCGCGTACAGCTGCCACCCCTTCGATTGGAACCCGATGGAGCAGCTGAAACTCATTAAATGGAGCTTCACTATGTTCAAAGCTACTCCCACCCCCCCGGAAACCGACGTCGATTCCCAAGCATCCCTCGATGCAGAAAAGATGAAGGAAGCCGCCGACCACGCCTTCTCCCATTACTTCCCCCCACTCCATGAAAAACCGGCCAAACGCCGTAAATCCCAGCTCTTCGCCGTCTGCCCCGATATCGACACCGAAGCCCTTCTGGCCAATGCCTCCGAAGACCTGCTGTCTATCAGCGCCATTGCGGCCGATCTGGCGGACGATGTGGAAGGCTCACGCCGCTCTGTAGCCTTGGCGCTCAGCCGTTTGGCAGATGGCGTGCAGTTGTTGGTGGAGCGGGTGCTGGATCATCATGAGTCGTTGCAGATGAAGGCTCGGGCCGGGGTTTAACGCAGAAGATCGTTCCCACGCTCTGCGTGGGAATGCAGCCCGGGACGCTCTGCGTCCCAAAAAGCCGAACGCGGAGCGTCCGTTGAGGCATTCCCACGCAGAGCGTGGGAACGATCAATGGGCTAACCCTGCTGTAACAAGCAACTCTTCCAACGCCAACAAATCCGGCACCTTGGCCACTTGCTCCCCCACCTGCACTGCCGCCTGTTCCAGCGAACACAACGGCACATCCACATAGCTCAACTGGCTATCCAGCTTGTAAGACCGCGGAATCCCCTGCACCAGCAACGCAATGAACTTCAGCTCAGGCCGCCCACCGAGGGCATTGAGGATGACGATCCGTGCTCGCTCACCGATCACCACTTTGTTGCCACACGCCGACTCAAAACTAAGCAATGGAATTTGCCTCTCCCGCCACGTCACCCGCCCCAAATACCACGGCGGTGTATCGAGATCGAAAGCCCCCGGCTGATAGTCGATAAGTTCAGCGACAGCGACGTTAGGCAGGATCAGGTTGCGGTCAGCCAGGGGCAGTAGCAGACCGGTGAGGTTGCTGGAGCGGTGTTCATGCATGGGTTTTGCTCCATCGGGCGATGCTGTCGAGCAGCACCGATTCCTGGTATGGCTTGCCGAGGTAGTCGTTGACGCCGATGGCCATGGCGCGGTCGCGGTGTTTCTGGCCGGTACGGGAGGTGATCATGATGATCGGCAGATGCCGCAAGCGTTCGTCGGCGCGTACCTGGGTCGCCACTTCAAAGCCGTCCATACGCGGCATTTCGATGTCCAGCAGCATCAGGTCGGGCATGTGTTCTTCGAGCAGTAACATGGCGTCGACACCGTCCTTGGCGATCAGCACGTTCATGCCGTGGCGTTCCAGCAGACGGCTGGTGACCTTGCGCACGGTGACCGAATCGTCGACCACCAACACCAGCAAGGGCCGTTGCGGCTCGGGCTCTACGTCTTGAGTCACAGGCCGCTTCGGCACCTGTGCCTGCATCGCGCGGATCGGTGCCAGCAAATCGAGAATCAGTACCACACGGCCATCACCGAGAATCGTCGCCCCGGACAAACCCTGCACCGCGGCGAACTGCGGGCCAAGGCTTTTGACCACGATTTCCCGGGTGCCGGCCATGGCATCCACCTGCACCGCAACGTGCCGCTCGTTGCATTGCACCAGCAACACCGGCAACGGCAGGCTCTGGCCCAGCAGTTTTGGACGGGTGCTGGTTTTCAGCAGTTCACCGAGATAGCACAATTCGTAACGTTGCCCGGCGTATTCGTAGGTCGGCGGATCGAGCCGGTAATGCCCTTCGAGTTCGTTGGGCAACACCCGAACGATGCCGTCGATGGTGTTCAGCGGGATCGCGTATTGATCCTCCCCGCACTGCACCATCAGCGCGCGGTTGACCGACACGGTGAACGGCAGGCGAATCCGGAAATGCACGCCCTGCCCTGGCACAGAGTCGATGGTCATGCTGCCGCCGAGCTGCCGGACTTCTTCGTGAACCACATCCATGCCGACGCCACGCCCGGAGATCTGAGTGATTTTCTCGGCAGTGGAGAACCCCGGTTGCAGGATGAATTGCAGCACGTCGCGATCACTGATGTCGCTGTCCGGATCGAGCAACCCGCGCTTGATCGCCTTGCGCCGCACGGCGTCCAGCGGCACGCCGGCACCGTCGTCGCGGATGTCGAAAATGATGTCGCCGCCCTCTCGCGACAGGTCGAGGGTGATCTTGCCCTGAGCCGGCTTGCCGGCCGCAATACGTACCTCGGCCGATTCCAACCCATGGTCGACGGCGTTGCGCAGCATGTGTTCCAGCGGCGCGGCCATGCGTTCGAGGACGTTGCGGTCCATCTCGCCTTCGGCGTTGCCGACGACGAAGTCCACGTCCTTGCCCAGTTCGCTGGCGACCTGCCGCACGATGCGTTTCAAACGCGGCAGCATTCGCTCGAACGGCACCATGCGCGTACGCATCAGGCCTTCCTGCAATTCGGTGTTGATGCGGCCCTGCTGTTGCAGCAGGTTTTCCGCGTCGTGATTGCGCCGTTCGAGGGTTTCCTTGAGGTCGAGCAGGTCGGAGGCAGACTCGAACAGCGCCCTGGACAACTGTTGCAGCTGCGAGTGACGGTCCATCTCCAATGGGTCGAATTCTTCGTACCCCAGGCGTTCGGCGTCGACTTGCTGACGGCTGAGGATCCGCCCCTGGGTTTCGGTATCGAGGCGACGCAACTGATCGCGCATGCGTTCGATGGTGGTTTCCATCTCGCTCAGGGCCACCCGTGCGTCGTTGACCTGTTGTTCGATGCGGCCACGGAAGATTGAAGTTTCCCCGGCCAGATTGACCAGGTCATCGAGCAATTCCGCCGAGACCTTGACCGTGTCGGTGCCTTCCGGTTGCAGCGCGGTTGTCTCGGCTTTGGGCGCTACGGGCAGCGTCACGGGTGCCGATGTTTCGGGCACTGCCGGATGGCTGAAATTCTTGATCGCATCGATCAGCCGATCGGCCGGCGGCAATGGCTGACCGGCGCGGGTGGCGTCGAGCATCTGCGCCAGTCGGTCATGGCTGCGTTGCAACAGCGAGAATAGCTCGGCGGTGGGTTGCAGCACGCCAGCCGACAAGCCTTCGTAGAGAAATTCCAGTTCATGGGCCAGGTCGCCAATCGGCACAATCTCCACCATCCGCGCGCCACCCTTGAGGGTGTGCAAGTCGCGCAGCAGGGTTTCCATTTCCTGGCGACTCGACGGCTCGGCCTGCCAGCGCAACAGCGCCGCACCGGAATTTTCAATGATGTCGAAACCTTCCTCGAGGAAGATCTCCAGAAGCTCGGAATCATGACCCGCCGAGTCATTGCTCGCCGCTGGTTCGATCACCTCGGCGCTGCCGGCATTGCCCTGACGAAACTCGCGAATGGCTTGGATCAACTCGCCCGGATCACCCAATGGACGGTTGTGCTGCAACTGATCAAGGAACATGGCCAGTCGGTCATGGCTCTGCTGCAGCAACTGCGCCAGCGTTTCGCTGTGACTGTAACGGCGGTCCACCAGGCCTTCGTAAAGGCTTTCAAGTTCATGGGCCAGATCGCCGACCGGTTCGACCTCGGCCATCCGCGCACCGCCCTTGAGGGTGTGCAAATCGCGCTGCAAGGACAACAGCGGCGCGGCGTTGTCCGGGTCACTCAGCCAGCGCTGCAAAGCCTGACCAGCGCTCTCGAGGATATCCACCGCTTCTTCAAGGAAGATCGAAACGATTTCGTCGTCCAGCTCCACCTGCGTCGCGCTCTGCTCCAGCTCGGCGGTGGCGCTGCCCAGTTCGCGGATGCTCAAGGTGCGGCTGCCGTCACTGCGGATCAGGCCCATGGCGGATGGATCGAGACTCTCATCGAGCAAGCCGCGCAAGGCCCGCACCCGCTGCGGTTGGGCAGTGACTTCCTGGCCGGCGGCCAGTTCGTCGAGCATGTTGATCAGCGCTTCATGGGCACTTTGCGCCTCATGGAAAAACGCCTCGCTGACCGCCAGGCTGCTTTCTTCCACAGCGCCATACAGGTCGAGCAAAGCTTCACAGAGTTCATCCACCGGATGCAGATCGGCCAGGTGCGCGCCTTCGCCCAGGGTGGTCAGTTCGTCCAGTAACGCACTGAGTTCCTGCCGCTCGCCGGGATGTTGCTGCCAGCGCTGCAACAGGCTTTCGGCGTCCAGCAGGATGTCCATGCCCTGGGCAAGAAAATTGTTGATCAGTTGCGGATCGCGCTTGATGCGCTGCTTCGTATTGGGCGTGGTCAACAGGCTTTGCAGACGCTCGGCCAGCAATGCCTGGGTTCGCTCTATCAGCGAGCGGGCGTCGGGGATTTCAGCCAGCGGGTCGCTCTTGAGTTGTCGCAGCCCAAGGCGGAACAGCCCTTCGGCTTCCAGCAGCAATTCAACTTCGTCCAGGTCGAGGGCAATCCGGTGCGCCTTGTACTCCCGGGCCAGTTCATCCAGCGACGCCGCCAGCTCGGCAATCGGCAGCACGCCGGCCATCGAGGCGCTGCCCTTCAGGGTGTGCAACGCCCGCTGCAACTCGTCGCTGGCTTGAAGCGGTACGTGCTCGGCGGCCTGGTCGAGGAAGCGATTGAGGCTGCTCAAATGGGTTTCGGCTTCGTTGCGGAAGATCTCCAGCAACAGTGGATCGAGCGCCGCGACATCCTGCACGTCTTCATCGGACACCGGTTTATCACCCTTGGCGAGGGCATGGGCGCGGGCGGCCAATTGATCGACATCGTTGCGTTGGCGCTGGGCATTGGCGGCGAACTCGGCCACCAGTTCCGGCAACAGCTTCAGCGCATCGCCCACCAGTTGTTGCACTGCAGGCGAAGGTGCAACGCTGTGTTCCAGCACGCGATTGAGCAGGTTTTCCACCGCCCAGGCCAACTCACCCAGCACCAGCGCGCGGACCATCCGGCCACTGCCTTTGAGGGTGTGGAAGGCGCGGCGCAATTCAGTCAAGACCGATGTGCTGTCGGGGCTGGCCGACCAGCGCGGCAGATACTCCTCAAGGATTTCCAGCACCTCGTCAGTCTCTTCGAGAAAGACGTCCCGTAGCTCATCGTCCACCGGTTCTTCACCGGCGGGCGGCGGCAAAAGGCTACCCGGCGTGGTTAGGGCTGGCGGGTTGACGGACGACACCGGGCTGGCCAACACATCGGCCAGGGACTGAACGGTTTCGGGGTCATCCAGCTCCTGCATGTCCTGCATGACCAGGGCTTCACTGGGGCTGAGCACATCCTTGAGCATCGGCACCTGCTGTTCGATGGGAAAGAAGCCGAGCGAGGCCAGGCCTTTTTCCGCGACGTCGAGCAGGTGTTCCCCCGGCGCTTCGGGGTCGTCGCTGAGGCGCTCCAGGTAATATTCGATGCTGGTGATGACGTCGGCCAGGCTGTCCAGTTGCTGCCAGCCGGGCTGGCCCGGGTCCACCAGCAGATGCTCGCGGATGAAGCCGTTGCAGGTCTCGACCAGGCTCGCCGCGCGGGCCAACGGAATCATCGCCAACGCACCACGTACCTGGGTCAGCAACGCCGGCAAGGGTTGCAAATGCTGGCGGTCCCAGTCGGCGTCGATGTAGTCGACGATCATGTCCTTGGCCTGTTGCAGGCAAATGCGCGCTTCCTTGATCACGATCTGATGGATCTGCGTCAGGTCGGTGGTCGGCAGACGGCTGTCTTCCTGGCTTTCCGGCTCCACGGTACCGACCATGCCGGCCAGGGTCGCTTCGACGTAGAGCAAGGCCCCGGCGACGTCCATGAGGGTCGCGTCGTTGGGTTCACGCTGGCCCTGAGCGAGGCTCAGCACCACTGCCAGTTGATCGATGATGACCTTGCGCGGCTGGCCAAAACCGAGCACCGCCAGGGTGTCGGCGATTTGCCGCAGGGGCGCCAGCAGGCTTTCGAGGTCCGAGGTGTGCTGGCGGTCGCTGCGCACGAACAAATCCAGGCGCTCCTTGACCCGCACCAGCTCTTCGCACAGCGCCGCCAATACCGAACGCATGGCGTCGCGGTCAGGGCCGGCCAGCCTTGCCCGTTCTTCATCGACCATCGCGCCGTCGGGTAGCGCATCGTCAAGTGAGTAGCGATCTTTCATGGTCAGCATCTGCCCGGTGGGGTGTTCGGCCTTGGCAATATAGAACAACAAACTCTTGAGCAGCTCCGGCGGTGCCGGTTGATTGATTGCGGGCATGCCCTGTTCGAGCAAACGCTTGAGCTCTTTGTCGGCGTCCTTGAACAGGCTGCGCAACGCCGGGCTGTTGGCAATCGAGCCATTGCGCATGCCTTCGACCAGTGCCGAAGCGACTTGCCATAACGGGCTCAGCGGCGCGTTGTCGCACAGCCCTTCGAGGTGCACAAAAACCCTCGCCAGATAACCGATGTGGGTTTCGTCATCCTGCTCGCGCAACAAACCAACCAGGGCCATCTGCAACATCTGCCGCAATTTGCGCAGCACATTCGGCAAGTCGGACGGTTCCAGCAGCGCCAAGGCCTCTGGGCCCAGAGGTAGCAGCTCCGGCAGTTGCGGGCTGAACAGGCTGGTTTCCGATAACAGGCTTTCGCCACGGGCGCTGCGTAGGTCGTTGAGCAGCGGCAACACCACCAGCGGTAAATCACGACGGGCACCTTGCACCCGGTCGAGGTAAGTCGGCAATTGCCCCAGGGCTTGCAGTAACAGATGGATCGCCTCGTCACGATGGCTGACGCGGTTCTGCTGTAAGGCGCTGGTCAACTGCTCGATCTCTTCGGCGAGCAAGGCCGCGCCGTAGAACTCGACCATCTGCAAGCTACCGTGAACCTGATGGACACAGGCAAGACACTCACTCAGCGTGTGCGTCGCCTGTGGATCGTCGATCAGGGTTTCGATCGCCTGATGAGCCTGTTTCAGCGTTTCGGCAATCTCGCCTTTGACCCACTCGAGGGCCACATAGTCGTGCCGATCACCCATAACTACTCCAATCAAATGCATACGCCCTGAGGCGGTTCAAGCTTTGTCCGCAGCCTGCGCTTTAGCGGCCGGCAAGGTGAAACCGGACACCGAACGCCGCAGCTGGCTGGCCATTTTCGCCAGGTTGCCGATGCTCTCGGCGGTGGCGGTGGAGCCGGACGAGGTCTGCGTGGTGATCTGCTGGATCACGTTCATCGTCAGGGAAATCTGGCCGGCCGACGAAGTCTGTTGCTGCGCGGCGTTGGAAATACTCTGGATCAATGCCGCGAGGGTCTTCGATACGCCTTCGATTTCTTCCAGGGCCACCCCGGCATCCTGCGCCAGACGCGCGCCGCGCACCACTTCGGTGGTGGTCTGTTCCATGGAAATCACCGCTTCGTTGGTGTCGGCCTGAATCGCCCGCACCAGCGTTTCGATCTGCCGGGTCGCCGCGGATGAACGCTCGGCCAGACGCTGTACTTCGTCGGCCACCACCGCAAAACCGCGCCCGGCGTCACCGGCCATGGACGCCTGAATCGCCGCGTTGAGGGCGAGGATGTTGGTCTGATCGGCAATGTCATCGATCAGGCTGACAATGTCGCCAATTTCCTGAGAAGACTCACCCAGCCGCTTGATGCGCTTGGCGGTGTCCTGAATCTGCTCGCGAATATTGTCCATGCCATGAATGGTGTTGTGCACCACTTCGTTGCCCTTGTTAGCGATCTCCACCGAGCGTTCGGCCACCGCAGAGGATTCGGCGGCGTTGGCCGAGACCTGATCGATGGACTGGGCCATGTCGTTGATGGCCGTGGAAGCTTCGGAAATCTGCTGCGCTTGATGCTCCGAGGCCTGGGCCAGGTGCATGGCGGTGGCCTGGGTTTCCTGCACGGCGGCGGCGACCTGGCCGGCGGTGAGGTTGATGGTCGCCACCAGATCGCGCAATTGGTCGACGGAATAGTTGATCGAGTCGGCGATGGTCCCGGTGAAGTCTTCGGTCACCGAGGCGGTCACGGTCAGGTCGCCGTCGGCGAGGTCTTCGATTTCGTCCAGCAAACGCATGATCGCGTTCTGGTTGCGCTCGTTCTTCTCGGCGGTTTCACGCAGCTGACGGTTGGTTTCGCGCACCATCACCAAGCCGATGAGGATGATCGACATCAGCGCCAGCAAGCCCAGTACATAACCACCGATAGTGCCGGTGTTACGCCCGCCAGCGAGGTTTTCGAATCGGCTGGCCAGGTGTGAAGCTTCATCGAGCAGGGTTTGCGACAGGGTAAAAATATTGGTGGCCGATTCGCGGACCTTGAGCAGCTCCGGCGAGGTTTCGAGGATTTCATCCACCGAACCCGATACGAATTCGAACAGTTCGGAAATCTCGGTCAGCCGGGCGCGCGCATCACGGTCTTCGACCTGGCTGATTTTCAGTGCCGCATTGCCCTGAAGCATGCCGTTGAGCACCAGGCCGAAACGCGCCGCGTCGCGACCGAAAGCGTCGGCCGCCTGCTGCGAATTTTCATCGCCGGACAACACGGTATTCACCGCACCAAGAATCCGCTCGGCCAGCAGCGACTGACGCTGGGCCATCGCCACTTGAGTCGCCGGGGCGCCACGTTGCAGGAGGGTTTCGACGACCTTCTCATACTCGACCTGCAACTGCGGCACGGTTTCGGCCAGTGTTGCGGCGACTTGATGCAAAGACAACACGGTCTGCTCGCTGGAGAGAATGGCGTCGGTGTTTTTCAGCAAACGCTCCCAATCCAGCTGCACGGCGCGCATTTCCGGGCGCACGGTGGACGGTGCCGGCGGCAGGCCGGTGGAAGGATCGCCTTTCTTCAGATAGCCCCAACGCTGGGCGAAGTCGTTGCGCGCATCGCTGAGCAACTTGAACGCCGCGGCCTTGCCGGCGGCGGCTTCGGTGGCGTTCTTGGCGATGCGCTGGGACAGCACGCGCAGCTCACCGGCGTGGCCGATGTACTGTTTGTCGTAATTCGCCTGGGTGTTGAGGTATGCGAAGTTGGCGAACAGCAGCATGATGAAGACGATCAACGCGATGAACAGCGCGATGATCTGCGACCGACTGCGCGACCCTTCTGGCTTGCCTGTTTTAGCTTTTATCATCGGTCCTCGCCTGTTAACCAACATCTTGTGAGACCTGACAGGAACCCTGTGGGAGCGGGCTTGCCCGCGATGAGGGCGTGTCAGTCGACATCTATTGAACCGCTATCGCGGGCAAGCCCGCTCCCACAGGTTATACGGCGACGTTCATGAAACCTTGTGACTGCGCCAACGCAAACGGGCTGAATACCTGCCAATTCTGCTCACGCTGAAACCGGCCTTTGATGAACGGTGCAATCGGGCCGCTCAAGGTATCTACCGGTTCCAGGCTGTCCTGGGCAAAGTGTTGCAAGCCGAACACTTCATCGACCAGTAACCCGGCAAACACCTCGTTGTGCTCCACCACCAAAACCCGCCGCTGCTTGCGCAGATTCGACAGTTCATGACCGATGAAGCCACTCAAATCCATGATCGGCAGCAATCGCCCGCGCAGGTTGGCCACGCCCTTGACCCAGGGCTTGACCCCAGGCAATTGGGTAACGCGCGGTTCGTGCAGGACTTCGCTGACTTCGCCCATGGGCGCGACGTACCAATGCTCGCCCAAGCGAAAGCCGATGCCACTCCAGCTGTCCTGTCGGGTTGGCTGGGACGGCAGGTCCGCCGCCAGCAGACGACAGCGCTGGTCAATCTGCAGCAGCAGTTCAAAAGCCGTCAGCGACTCGGTCATGACCGGACGATCAACCGGCCAGCACGTTGTTCAGAGTCTTGATCAGGGTCTCTTCGTCGACCGGTTTGGTCAGGTAGTCCTTGGCGCCCTGGCGCGTGCCCCAGACTTTGTCGGTTTCCTGATCCTTGGTGGTAATGATGATCACCGGAATGTGCCCGGTTTCCGGGTCTTTGGTCAGCTGACGGGTCGCCTGGAAACCGTTAAGGCCGGGCATGACGATGTCCATCAACACCGCGTCGGGTTTTTCCTGACGGGCCAGGGCCACGCCGTCGGCGCCGTTTTCGGCTTTCAACACCTCATGACCGTGCTTTTCGAGCATGCCGGTCAGTTTGTACATTTCGGTCGGCGAGTCATCGACGATCAGAATACGTGCCATGGTCTTCCCCATTCTTGTCGACACCGGGCCCCATGGCCGAGCGTCACTGTGCGTGTCCTACTGCGGCGAAACGGCGGTGAAGCCCGGTACATGGGCCTGAATCGCGTTCAGCAGTTCTTCCTTGCTGAAAGGCTTGGTCAAAAACTGGTCGGAACCGACGATCCGCCCCTTGGCCTTGTCGAACAACCCGTCCTTGGACGACAGCATAATCACTGGCGTGGACTTGAACGCACTGTTGTTCTTGATTAAAGCGCAGGTCTGATAACCATCCAGACGCGGCATCATGATGTCGACAAAGATGATGCCGGGGTGATTGTCGGCAATCTTGGCCAGGGCATCGAAACCATCGATTGCGGTGATGACTTCACAGCCCACGTTTTTCAACAGCGTTTCGGCGGTGCGACGAATCGTTTTCGAATCATCGATCACCATGACCTTCAAGGCGCTGGAATGCTGTTCCATAGTGGCTCTACCGTCGCCTTTGTGAATCAAATTGTCCGTTTGCCGCTCATCGCTGGCTCGAAACCCTTGATACTTAAGGGCCAACAGGGCATGGCAGCCTTTTTAGCACAGTCTCCCCATCCAATCTATCGGGCGACCCTGGCGGTGGTTTTTCCTTGACCGGGAACACACTCAGCGCCACTCTGACGCCACTTTTTCACAACACTTTGCACCCCAATTTCGAGGAAAACCCCATGAGCGTTCGCGTCGGGATTGTCATGGATCCTATCGCCAGCATCTCCTATAAAAAGGATAGCTCGCTGGCCATGCTGCTGGCCGCGCAAAAGCGTGGCTGGGAACTGTTCTATATGGAACAGCGCGATTTGTATCAGGCTGAAGGCGAGGCTCGCGGGCGGATGCGTCCGCTGAAGGTGTTCGCCAACCCGGAAAAATGGTTTGAACTGGGTACCGAAAGCGACGCGCTGCTGAGCGATCTGGACGTGATCCTGATGCGCAAGGATCCGCCGTTCGACATGGAGTTCGTCTACTCCACGTATTTGCTGGAACAAGCGGAAAGTGCTGGCGTACTGGTGGTCAACAAGCCGCAAAGCCTGCGTGACTGCAACGAAAAGCTCTTCGCCACGCTGTTCCCGCAGTGCACGCCGCCGACCATCGTCAGCCGTCGCCCCGACGTGTTGCGTGAATTCGCCGACCATCACGGTGACGTGATTCTCAAGCCGCTGGACGGCATGGGCGGCTCGTCGATCTTCCGCCACACCGCTGGCCACCCGAACCTGTCGGTGATCCTCGAAACCCTGACCTTGCATGGCCGTCAGCAAATCATGATCCAGGGTTACCTGCCGGCAATCGTTGATGGCGACAAGCGCATCCTGATGATCGATGGCGAACCAGTGGATTACTGCCTGGCACGGATTCCCGCGCTCGGTGAAACCCGTGGCAACCTCGCCGCCGGTGGCCGTGGCGAAGCCCGACCGCTGACAGAGAAAGATCGCTGGATCGCCGCGCAAGTCGGCCCGACCCTGCGTGAGAAGGGCTTGCTGTTCGTCGGTCTCGACGTAATCGGTGAGCATCTGACCGAAATCAACGTCACCAGCCCGACCTGCATTCGCGAGATCGATAACGCGTTCGGCACCGACATTGGTGGCCTTCTGATGGATGCCATAGAGAAAAAGCTGCAAGTTGCAAGCCTCAAGCCTCAAGCTTGAAGCACGCGGCATACAGCTTGTCGCTTGAAACTTGTAGCTTGAAGCTAAAAACCAACATTGCGTTATCATGCCGGGCTCGTGAAAAACTCTATGTTGGTTTTTGGTTATGACACTCCCGTCCGATCTGCCCCCTGAACTCGCCCACCTTGGTGTGCGCCCGGCTGATCGCCTCGGTTTCACCCTGTTTCTCGCGGCGCTGATTCACCTGGCCTTGCTGTTGGGCGTCGGGTTCTCCATGGTCGAACCCCAGCAAATCAGCAAAACCCTGGAAATCACCCTCGCCACGTTCAAAAGCGAAAAGAAGCCGGAAAAAGCTGACTTCCTCGCCCAGGAAAATCAGGAAGGCAGCGGCACTCTGGAAAAAAAGGCGACGCCCAAGACCACCGAGGTCGCGCCCTTCCAGGACAACAAGGTGCAGCCAGTCACCCCACCGCCAACCGCCACGCCTCAAGTGCCGGAAGCAGCCCCCAAGGCAGCCGTGACGACCGTCGCGCCGAAACCGAAAAAAACCGCGACCAAGCGCGAAGAGATCAAGACCGAGACCAAACCCAAGGTCGTGGCACCCACCTTCGACAGCGCACAGCTGTCCAGCGACATCGCCAGCCTGGAAGCGGAACTGGCCAGTGAACAACAGCTGTACGCCAAGCGCCCGCGCATCCACCGCTTGAGCGCCGCGTCGACCATGCGCGACAAGGGCGCCTGGTACAAAGATGAATGGCGCAAGAAGGTCGAGCGCATCGGCAACCTCAACTACCCGGACGAAGCCCGGCGCAAACAGATTTACGGCAATTTGCGACTGATGGTCTCGATCAACCGCGACGGCTCGCTGTATGAAGTGTTGGTGCTGGAATCTTCCGGCCAGCCGCTGCTGGACCAGGCGGCGCAACGCATCGTAAGGCTCGCGGCGCCATTTGCACCGTTCACCGGGGATCTGTCGGACATCGATCGTCTGGAAATTATTCGGACGTGGAAGTTTGCGCGTGGGGACAGACTCTCCAGTAATTGATCAGCACAGAACCCCTGTGGGAGCGGGCTTGCCCGCGATAGCGGTCTGTCTGACACTTCAATTTTGGATGTACCGCCGTCATCGCGGGCAAGCCCGCTCCCACAGGGAACAGGTTGTTTGCGGGGACTCGGGGCATTTCCTGTGCATCCTCAGCTTGTCAGTTCGCCCCTCCAACGCCACACTAGCGCTCATGAAGAACGTCAGCCCCAGCTACCTCAAGCATCACTTCCTGATCGCCATGCCTCACATGGCCGACCCGAACTTTGCGCACACCTTGACCTACATCGTCGAGCACACGGCCAATGGTGCCATGGGGCTGGTGGTCAACCGCCCGCAGGACCTGAACCTGGCCGATATTCTCGAGCAATTGCGCCCCGATATCGAACCACCAGTGCTCTGCCAGCACGTGCCGATCTTTATGGGTGGCCCGGTGCAAACCGATCGCGGTTTTGTCCTGCACCCATCGGGCAAATCTTTTCAGGCGACCGTTGATCTGGAAGGCGAATTGTCCCTGTCGACCTCCCAGGACGTGCTGTTCGCCATCGCCGACGGCGTCGGCCCCGCGAAAAGCCTGATCACCCTCGGCTACGCCGGTTGGGAAGCCGGGCAACTGGAAGCCGAACTGGCCGACAACGCCTGGCTGACCTGCCCGTTCGATGCCGACATCCTGTTCAACACCAGCAGCGAATTACGTCTTGAAGCGGCAGCCAAGCACCTGGGCGTCAATCTCAGCCTGCTCACCAGCCAGGCGGGGCACGCCTGATGGCCCTGCGGTTGATTTTGGGTTTCGACTACGGCACCAAACAGATCGGCGTTGCGGTCGGTCAGGTGATTACCGGTCAGGCCCGCGAGCTGTGCACCTTGAAGGCGCAAAACGGCATTCCTGACTGGAATCAGGTCGAAGCCCTGATTAAGGAGTGGAAACCCGACGCTGTGGTGGTCGGCCTGCCGCTGAACATGGACGGCACGCCGAGCGACATGTGCCTGCGGGCCGAGAAGTTTGCCCGGCGCTTGAATGGCCGCTACAACCTGCCCTTTTATACTCACGACGAGCGCCTGACCACCTTCGAGGCCAAGGGCGAACGCCTGGTCCGTGGCGGCCAGAAAGGCAGTTACCGCGACAACCCGGTCGATGCCATCGCCGCCGCCCTGCTGCTGCAAGGCTGGCTCGACGAAAACACAGCGCTGTTCGAATCCTGACCGCACCTAATTCTGAAGAGCCGCTGCGGCGTCTCCCTTAGCTACAACCCGAGCCACCACTCAAGCGGCATCCGGCTCGGGACAAAGAAGGAGCAAACCATGAGCCTGCCCAATCCCGCCGAACTGATCAGCCAGATGGCGATCCGTCTTGACACCTATCTGGCCAAACGGGGCATCAGCGAACCGCGTTACATCGGCATTCGGACCGGTGGCGTCTGGGTCGCGCAGGCGTTGCTCGATGAACTGGGTAGCGATTCGCCCCTGGGTACCCTGGATGTTTCGTTCTACCGCGACGACTTCAGCCAGAACGGCCTGCACCCACAAGTACGCCCATCGGCGCTGCCGTTCGAGATCGAAGGCCAGCACCTGGTGCTGATCGATGACGTGCTGATGAGCGGTCGGACCATTCGCGCCGCAATGAACGAACTCTTCGACTATGGCCGCCCGGCCAGTGTGACGCTGGTATGCCTGCTGGACCTGGACGCCGGTGAACTGCCGATCCGGCCGAACGTGGTTGGCGCGACGCTGTCGCTGGCGGCCCACGAACGCGTGAAACTGTCCGGCCCGGAACTCAAGCTCGAACTTCAAGACCTCGCCCTTTAATTCGCCCTATTGAGAGTCCCCCTCGCGATGACGCCTCTAGAAACCAAGCGCCCGCTGCAGCTCAATGATCAGGGCCAGCTGCGCCACTTCCTCTCGCTCGACGGTTTGCGCCGCGAGCTGCTGACGGAAATCCTCGACACCGCCGACTCGTTCCTCGAAGTCGGCGCCCGGGCGGTGAAGAAAGTCCCGTTGCTGCGCGGCAAGACCGTGTGCAACGTGTTCTTCGAGAACTCCACCCGCACCCGCACCACCTTCGAACTGGCGGCCCAGCGGCTGTCGGCTGACGTGATCACCCTGAACGTGTCCACGTCGTCGGCGAGCAAGGGCGAAACCCTGCTCGACACCCTGCGCAACCTGGAAGCCATGGCCGCCGACATGTTCGTCGTGCGTCACGGTGATTCCGGCGCGGCGCACTTCATCGCCGAGCATGTTTGCCCGCAAGTGGCGATCATCAACGGCGGTGACGGCCGTCACGCCCACCCGACCCAGGGCATGCTCGACATGCTCACTATTCGTCGGCACAAGGGCGGCTTCGAAAACCTTTCGGTGGCCATCGTCGGCGACATCCTGCACTCGCGGGTAGCGCGCTCGAACATGCTGGCCCTGAAAACCCTCGGCTGCCCGGACATCCGCGTGATCGCGCCGAAAACCCTGCTGCCGATCGGCATCGAGCAGTACGGTGTGAAGGTCTACACCGACATGACCGAAGGCCTGAAGGACGTCGACGTGGTGATCATGCTGCGCCTGCAGCGTGAACGCATGACCGGCGGCCTGCTGCCGAGCGAAGGCGAGTTCTACCGCCTGTTCGGCCTGACCACCGCGCGCCTGGCCGGGGCCAAACCGGATTGCATCGTCATGCACCCGGGGCCGATCAACCGTGGAGTAGAGATTGAGTCGGCGGTGGCCGACGGTCCGCACTCGGTAATCCTCAACCAGGTAACCTACGGCATCGCGATTCGTATGGCCGTGCTGTCCATGGCCATGAGCGGGCAAACAGCCCAGCGCCAATTCGAGCAGGAGAACGCCCAGTGAAGCTCAGCATTCTCGGCGCACGCGTTATCGATCCGGCCAGCGGCCTGGATCAAGTGACTGATATCCACGTTGAAGCCTGCAAGATCGTCGCCCTTGGCGCCGCTCCAGCGGGTTTCGTTGCAGTAGACACCATCGACGCCAAGGGCTTGGTTGCCGCCCCCGGCCTGGTTGACCTGAACGTCGCCCTGCGTGAGCCGGGTTACAGCCGCAAAGGCTCGATCGCCAGCGAAACCCGTGCCGCCGCTGCCGGTGGCGTGACCAGCCTGTGCTGCCCGCCGAAAACCAAACCGGTGCTGGACACCTCGGCCGTGGCCGAACTGATCCTCGACCGCGCCCGCGAAGCCGGCAACACCAAAGTCTTCCCGATCGGCGCACTGAGCAAAGGCCTGGATGGCGAACAGCTGGCCGAACTGGTCGCCTTGCGCGATGCCGGTTGCGTGGCCTTCGGCAACGGTCTGGAGAGCTTTCGCAACACCCGCACCCTTTGCCGGGCGCTGGAATACGCGGCGACGTTCGACCTGACGGTGATTTTCAATTCGCAGGACCATGATCTGGCCGAAGGTGGCCTGGCTCACGAAGGCCCGACTGCGAGTTTCCTCGGTTTGCCGGGCATTCCGGAAACCGCTGAAACCGTAGCCCTGGCCCGGGACCTGCTGCTGGTCGAGCAAAGCGGCGTGCGCGCGCACTTCAGCCAGCTCACCAGCGCCCGCGGTGTGGCGCTGATCGCCCAAGCCCAGGCCCGTGGCCTGAAGGTCACGGCGGACGTGGCGTTGTATCAACTGATCCTCACCGACGAAGCGCTGATCGACTTCAGCAGCCTCTATCACGTCCAGCCGCCGCTGCGCACCCGCGCCGACCGCGATGGCCTGCGGGCAGCGGTGAAGTCGGGGGTGGTCTCGGCCATCTCCAGCCATCACCAGCCCCATGAACGCGATGCCAAACTGGCGCCGTTCGGTGCCACCGAACCGGGCATCAGCAGTGTGGAACTGCTGCTGCCGTTGGCGATGACCCTGGTGGAAGACGGTTTGCTCGACTTGCCGACGCTGCTTGCACGCTTGGGCGCCGGTCCTGCCGAAGCATTGCGTTTACCAGCGGGCAAATTGGCGGTAGGTGGGCCGGCAGATATCGTGCTGTTCGACCCGGCGGCCTCAACCGTGGCCGGTGAGACCTGGTTGTCGAAGGGCGAAAACTGCCCGTTCATTGGCCACAGCCTGCCGGGTGTGGTGCGTTACACCCTGGTGGATGGGCGGATCAGTCACCAGGCTTAACACCGCGCTGCCTGCCTTCGCGAGCAAGCCCGCTCCCACATTTGACCTTCAGCGAACACAGAATTTGTGTACGACCGAAAACACATGTGGGAGCGGGCTTGCTCGCGAAGGCTTACTGGAAGGCGCCTCTATTCTGCGCATTGCGAATAGACACCTGGTCATTCAACGTCCAGAAGTCATACAACACCCCCAGAAAGAACACCCCGCCTGTCACCAGATACAGCAAACCGCTGATCCATTTCCCCTGATACATCCGGTGCACACCGAATACCCCCAGAAACGTCAGCAGAATCCACGCAACGTTGTATTCGATGGGGCCCGCGGTAAAGCGCAGGTCCGCTTCACGGTCCATGGAGGGGATCAGAAACAGGTCGATCAACCAGCCGACACCCAGCAAACCGAAGGTAAAAAACCAGATCGTCCCGGTCACCGGCTTGCCGTAATAGAAGCGGTGAGCCCCGGTAAAACCGAAAATCCACAACAGGTAACCAATCACTTTGCTGTGTGTGTCTTGCTCTGAAACGGGGTGTTGATAGGTGTTCATGGATGACCTCGACTCACACGATAGAGAAATATTCTTGAATTCTTTGTGACTTTTTTACAGGCGGCCGACATACGGCAAATGCTAACTTCATTCCTGTCAAAGCCTTGTAATACCTGACTTTTGTCCGACAACCGCGTCAATTTTTCCGCTTATTTAGTTCCGTGGCCCGCCGTTTGAATCGACCAACGGCCTCGGAAGGGCCAAAAAAGCTGTTATAAAGTTGCGCGTTCACCCATATGAGCCTTGCCTAATGCGTCCATTTTTCAAGACATGGCTAACCATTTGCCTATTATTGCCCCTGGCCGCCCACGCCACCAATCGTGAGCAACGTCTTCCCAACGTTAATGGTTACACCCCCAAATCCCATGTTTCTGCTCCTTCAAGCAAAAACAACAAACAGACAGTAAAACGCTCCACCCAACTGAGCAGCGCTAACCGCAAGCTGGTACCGCCAATGGCCAGCAAGGAAAGCAGCAACGTGTTGAGCCGCGCGGTAAACGTGCTCGGTACGCCTTATCGTTGGGGCGGCAGCAGCCCTAGTAAAGGGTTCGATTGCAGCGGTCTGGTGAAATACGCGTTCAACGACGCTACGTTTGACCTGCCTCGTACCTCCAACGCCATGGCCAGCGGCCATGGCGAGAAGGTCGATCGCAACGATCTGAAGCCAGGCGACCTGATTTTCTTCAACATCAAGAGCCGCCGGGTCAATCATGTTGCCATCTACCTGGGCAACGACCGCTTCATCCACGCACCACGCCGTGGCAAGTCGGTGAGCATCGACACCCTGAAGAAACCGTACTGGGAAAGCCACTACGTGGTTGCCAAGCGGGTTCTGCCGAAAGAACAGAACGAATTGCAGGTTGTTCAGCGTTGATCCGACACTGATCATTCCCACGCTCTGCGTGGGAATGCAGCCCGGGACGCTCCGCGTCCCCCTGCCAAAGCGGACGCGGAGCGTCCATTGAGACATTCCCACGCAGAGCGTGGGAACGATCAACTTCCTGTCAGAAGTTATCCGGCGAGCGCGCCTTCTCCCGCGCATGCTCGCGGCTGATCACGCCCTTGGTCACCAACTCCTTCAGGCACATATCCAGCGTCTGCATCCCCAGCGACCCTCCGGTCTGAATCGACGAGTACATCTGCGCCACCTTGTCTTCGCGGATCAGGTTACGGATCGCCGAAGTGCCAAGCATGATTTCGTGGGCGGCAATTCGCCCGCCGCCGATTTTCTTGATCAATGTCTGCGACACCACCGCCAGCAACGACTCGGAGAGCATCGAGCGCACCATCGATTTTTCGTCGCCCGGAAACACGTCCACCACCCGGTCGATGGTTTTCGCCGCCGACGTGGTGTGCAGCGTGCCGAATACCAGGTGACCGGTCTCGGCGGCAGTCAATGCCAGCCGAATAGTCTCCAGATCCCGCATTTCCCCCACCAGAATCACGTCCGGGTCTTCGCGCAGGGCCGAACGCAGCGCCGTGGCGAAGCTGCGGGTATCGCGATGGACTTCGCGCTGATTGATCAGGCATTTGCGCGATTCGTGGACGAACTCGATCGGGTCTTCGATGGTGAGAATGTGGTGATGGCGATGGTTGTTCAGGTAATCGATCATCGCCGCCAACGTGGTGGACTTGCCCGAACCGGTCGGGCCGGTCACCAGCACCAGGCCCCGGGGCGCTTCGGTAATCTTGCGAAACACTTCCCCCATCCCCAGATCGTCCATGCTCAGCACCTTGGACGGAATGGTCCGGAATACCGCGCCCGCCCCCCGATTCTGGTTGAAGGCATTGACCCGAAAACGCGCCACGCCGGGCACTTCGAAGGAAAAGTCGGTTTCAAGATGCTTCTCGAAGTCCACCCGCTGGAGGTCGTTCATGATGTCGTAGATCAGCTCATGCACTTCCTTGTGATCCAGGGCCGGCAGGTTGATGCGTCGCACATCGCCGTCGACACGGATCATCGGTGGCAGGCCGGCGGACAGGTGCAGGTCAGACGCGCCTTGTTTGGCGCTGAAAGCCAGCAGCTCAGTGATATCCATAGCGCTCCTCAATTCCAGTAGAATGCCGCGAACCTTCAGACCGCTGGCGCCTCTTGATGTCCACGATAGCAGACAACATCGCTCAGGTTAGTTCACGCATCCGTGCTGCCGCCCTCGCCGCCGGGCGCAACGAGCACAGCATCCAGCTGCTAGCCGTGAGCAAGACCAAACCCGCCGAAGCCCTGCGTGAAGCCCACGCCGCCGGGATCCGCGACTTTGGCGAAAACTACCTGCAGGAAGCCTTGGGCAAACAGCTCGAATTGGCCGACCTGCCCTTGATCTGGCACTTCATCGGCCCCATTCAATCGAACAAGACTCGCGCTATCGCCGAGCATTTCGACTGGGTGCATTCCGTGGATCGCTTGAAAATCGCACAACGGCTGTCCGAACAACGTCCCGCCGATTTGCCTCCATTGAACATCTGCATCCAGGTCAACGTCAGTGGTGAAGCCAGCAAGTCCGGCTGCACCCCGGCGGATCTGCCCGCCCTGGCCAATGCCATCTGCGCGCTGCCGCGCTTGAAATTGCGCGGGCTGATGGCGATTCCCGAGCCGACTGAAGATCGCGCCGCCCAGGATGCAGCCTTTGCTGCCGTGCAGAGCCTGCAAGCCAGCCTGAACCTGCCACTCGACACACTTTCCATGGGCATGAGCCACGACCTCGAGTCGGCCATTGCCATGGGCGCCACTTGGGTCCGTATCGGAACGGCCCTGTTTGGTGCCCGCGACTACGGCCAGTCTTGAAACAATGGCTGACACCTCTCTTTATAAGGACCTGACATGAGCAAGACTCGTATTGCCTTTATCGGAGCCGGCAACATGGCCGCCAGCCTGATCGGCGGCCTGCGCGCCAAAGGTCTGGACGCCGCGCAAATCCGCGCCAGCGATCCGGGTGAAGAAACCCGTGCCCGCGTGAGCGCCGAACACGGCATCGAAGTGTTTGCCGACAACGCCGACGCCATTCAGGGCGTGGACGTGATCGTGCTGGCGGTCAAACCCCAGGCGATGAAAGCCGTGTGCGAAGCCATTCGCCCAAGCCTTGCGCCGAATCAACTGGTGGTCTCGATTGCGGCCGGCATCACCTGCGCCAGCATGAAAAAGTGGCTTGGCGCCCAGCCTATCGTGCGCTGCATGCCTAACACCCCGGCGCTGCTGCGTCAGGGCGTGAGCGGTTTGTTCGCCACCAGCGAAGTGAGCGCCGAACAACGCCAGCAAGCTGAAGAGCTGCTGTCGGCGGTTGGCATTGCCCTGTGGCTGAACGAAGAACAGCAACTGGACGCGGTCACCGCCGTTTCCGGCTCGGGCCCGGCGTATTTCTTCCTGCTGATCGAAGCCATGACCGCCGCGGGCGTGAAGCTCGGCCTGCCTGCGGACATCGCCGCACAACTGACCGTGCAAACCGCTTTGGGTGCTGCACACATGGCGGTCGCAAGCGATGTCGACGCGGCTGAGTTGCGTCGTCGCGTGACGTCGCCTGCGGGCACCACCGAAGCGGCGATCAAGTCGTTCCAGGCCGGTGGTTTCGAAGCCCTGGTGGAAAAAGCACTCGGTGCCGCTGCGCACCGCTCGGCCGAGATGGCCGAACAACTGGGTCGCTAATCAGCTCTTACAAAGGAATCAATGATGCTCGGACTCAATGACGCTGCCATTTTCATCATCAAAACCTTGGGCAGCCTGTACCTGCTGATCGTGCTGATGCGCTTCATCCTGCAATTGGTTCGGGCGAATTTTTACAATCCGCTCTGCCAGTTCATCGTGAAAGCCACTCAACCGCTGCTCAAGCCCTTGCGCCGGGTCATCCCGAGCATGTTCGGGCTGGACATGTCGTCACTGGTACTGGCGCTGATCGTGCAGATGGTGCTGATAGCAGTCATCCTGCTGCTCAAGGGCTTCGAGGTCGATTTGCTGCTTTTGGTGCCTTGGGCACTGATCGCAATCTTCTCGCTGTTCCTGAGTGTTCTGTTCTACGCGATGATCATCAGTGTGATCCTGTCCTGGGTCGCTCCCGGCAGCCACAACCCGGGCGCAGAGCTGGTCGCGCAGATTACTGAACCGGTACTCGCGCCGTTCCGCCGTATCATTCCGAACCTGGGCGGCCTCGACATCTCGCCGATCTTCGCGTTTATCGCGATCCAGTTGCTGCAAAGCTGGCTGATCCCGCGACTTGCGTACTATGCCCTCATGCCGCAGGGGCTGCTCGGCCTGATCTGATGAGCTACTTTCGCTGGGACGGTGATGACCTGATTCTGGAATGTCACCTGCAACCGGCGGCCCGCAGCGATGATTTCTGCGGGCTGCATGGTGATCGCCTGAAGATCCGCTTGACCGCACCGCCGGTCGAGGGCAAGGCCAATGCATACCTGATGGCGTTTCTGGCCAAGGCATTCGGGGTTTCCAAGAGTCAGGTGAGTTTGATCAGCGGAGAGCTGAACCGGCAGAAACGGGTGCGGATTTGTTCGCCGAAGAAACTGCCGGATTTGCCGGATCTGGTGCGACAGTCCGGCTAACCGTGTCATCGTTCATCGCGGGCAAGCCACGCTCCCACAGGGGTACGCATTCCAATGTGGGAGCGTGGCTTGCCCGCGATGGTCACGCCTCGGTCTCACAGGAAAAAATCAGGCCCGGCCTTTGCTTGCCGCTAGCCACAGCGGTCTTTAGACTTACGCCTCATTTCAATGAGAGCAGGGTCGATGCCAGCTGCCTTCCCCCCCGATTCTGTTGGTCTGGTGACGCCGCAAGTGGCGCACTTCAGTGAACCCCTGGCCTTGGCCTGCGGACGTTCGCTGCCCGCATATGACCTGATCTACGAAACCTACGGCACGCTGAACGCTACGGCGAGCAACGCCGTGCTGATCTGCCACGCCTTGTCCGGTCACCATCACGCCGCCGGCTTCCACAGCCCCGACGACCGCAAACCCGGTTGGTGGGACAGCTGCATCGGCCCCGGCAAGCCGATCGACACCAACAAGTTCTTCGTGGTCAGCCTGAATAATCTCGGCGGGTGCAATGGCTCCACCGGCCCCAGCAGTGTCAATCCGGAAACCGGCAAGCCATTCGGCGCCGATTTCCCGGTACTGACCGTGGAAGACTGGGTCCACAGCCAGGCGCGTCTCGCCGACCTGCTCGGCATCCGCCAATGGGCGGCGGTAATCGGCGGCAGCCTCGGCGGCATGCAGGCCTTGCAGTGGACCATCACCTACCCGGACCGCGTGCGGCACTGCCTGGCCATCGCCTCGGCACCGAAGCTGTCGGCGCAGAACATTGCGTTCAACGAAGTCGCACGCCAGGCGATCCTCACCGACCCGGAGTTCCACGGCGGCTCGTTCCAGGAAGCGGGTGTGATCCCCAAGCGCGGCTTGATGCTGGCGCGGATGGTCGGGCACATCACGTACCTGTCCGACGACTCCATGGGCGAGAAATTCGGTCGCGGCCTGAAGAGCGAAAAGCTCAACTACGACTTCCACAGCGTCGAGTTCCAGGTCGAAAGCTACCTGCGCTATCAGGGTGAGGAGTTTTCCGGACGTTTCGACGCCAACACCTACCTGCTGATGACCAAGGCACTGGACTACTTCGACCCGGCGGCGAACTTCGACAATGACCTGGCGAAAACCTTCGCCAATGCCCAGGCCAGGTTCTGCGTGATGTCCTTCACCACCGACTGGCGCTTCTCCCCTGCCCGCTCGCGGGAACTGGTGGACGCGCTGATGGCGGCCAGGAAAGACGTCTGCTACCTGGAGATCGACGCTCCGCAAGGCCACGACGCCTTCCTGATTCCGATCCCGCGTTACTTGCAGGCCTTCAGCAATTACATGAACCGTATAGCGCTTTGAGGAAGACATGAGAGCCGATCTGGAAATCATCCAGGAATGGATCCCCGCCGGCAGCCGCGTGCTCGACCTCGGTTGCGGTGACGGCGAGTTGCTGACCTGGCTGCGCGATAACAAGCAGGTCACCGGCTACGGCCTGGAAAACGACCCGGACAACATTGCCGAGTGCGTGGCCAAGGGCATCAACGTCATCGAGCAGGACCTGGACAAGGGGCTGGGCAACTTCGCCAGCAACAGCTTCGACATCGTGGTCATGACTCAGGCCCTGCAAGCTGTGCACTACCCGGACAGGATCCTCGACGAAATGCTGCGCGTCGGTCGCCAGTGCATTATCACCTTCCCCAACTTCGGTCACTGGCGCTGCCGCTGGTACCTGGCGAGCAAGGGCCGGATGCCGGTTTCGGAGTTTCTGCCATACACCTGGTACAACACGCCGAACATCCACTTCTGCACTTTCGAAGACTTTGAAGCACTGTGTCGCGAACGTGAAGCCAAGGTCATTGATCGGCTTGCCGTGGATCAACAGCATCGGCATGGGTGGGCCAGTAAGCTATGGCCTAATCTGTTAGGTGAGATCGGCATCTACCGCGTCAGCAGCCCCGGTCTGCCGGACCACAAGGTCGCGGTCTGAATCACGACACTTCGAGGAGAACGATCATGGGTCGTCTAGCACTGTTTTTACTTACTGCCTGCCTGAGCGTCACCGCCATGGCCGCCGACGTCATCAAGGGCGAGCGCAAGGAAACCTTTGGCGACGTGACGGTGCATTACAACACCTTCAATTCCACCTTCCTGACGCCGGAGATCGCCAAAGCGGCGGAGCTGACTCGCAGCAAGAATCAGGGCGTGATCAACGTCTCGGTACTCAAGGAAGGTAAACCACAGACGGCTCAGGTCAGCGGTACGGTCAAAGACCTGACCAGCCAAAGCATCCCGTTGAAGTTCAAACAGATCACCGAAACAGGCGCGGTGTACTACATCGCCCAATTCCCGGTGGATCAGCAGGAAATCCGCACCTTTGACATCAAAGTGCAGACCGGCGACAAAACCAACACCATCAGTTTCCAACAAGAGCTTTTCCCTGGCCAATGATGAATTTCACCCAACTCGTACTGGCCAGCCACAACGCCGGCAAACTCAAGGAACTCCAGGCCATGCTCGGCGAATCGGTGCACTTGCGCTCGATCGGCGAGTTCAGCAGTGTCGAGCCTGAAGAAACCGGCCTGTCGTTCGTCGAGAACGCCATTCTCAAGGCCCGTAATGCCTCGCGCATTTCCGGGCTGCCAGCCTTGGCCGACGATTCGGGGCTGGCGGTGGATTTCCTCGGCGGTGCGCCGGGCATTTATTCGGCCCGTTACGCCGACGGTAAAGGCGATGCGGCGAACAACGCCAAACTGCTCGACGTCTTGAAAGACGTGCCCGAAGCCGAGCGCGGCGCGCAATTCGTCTGCGTGCTGGCATTGGTGCGTCATGCCGACGATCCGTTGCCGATCCTCTGCGAAGGCCTGTGGCATGGGCGCATCCTGACCCAGGCCAGCGGCAAACACGGTTTTGGCTACGACCCGCTGTTCTGGGTGCCGGAGCGCGAGTGCTCCAGCGCCGAGCTTAAGCCCAGCGACAAGAACCAGATCAGTCACCGCGCCCGTGCAATGGATCTGCTGCGCCAGCGTCTGGGCCTGAAATGACCCATGACTCGTCCGCGTCGCCGCTGATCTTCGGCGGCGCCGCCCAATCGCCTCGAGCGGCCCTGCCTGTGCTGCCGCCCCTGGCGCTGTACATCCACATCCCGTGGTGTGTACGCAAATGCCCTTATTGCGACTTCAACTCCCACACCGCCAGCCCCGTGCTGCCGGAAGAAGAGTATGTGGATGCCTTGCTGGCCGACCTCGATCAAGACCTGCATGCGGTCTATGGCCGCGAGCTGAGCTCGATCTTCTTCGGTGGCGGTACGCCGAGTCTGTTCAGTGCCGCGGCTCTGGGTCGCCTGCTCAAGGGCGTCGAGCAACGAATTCCGTTTGCCAGCGACATCGAAATCACCCTGGAAGCCAACCCCGGAACCTTCGAGCAGGAAAAGTTCGTCGCTTACCGGGCGCTGGGTATCAATCGCCTGTCGATCGGCATCCAGAGCTTTCAGGAAGAGAAACTCAAGGCCCTGGGGCGGATTCACAACGGTGATGAAGCCGTGCGTGCCGCCGGCATGGCGCGTCAGGCCGGTTTCGACAACTTCAATATGGACCTGATGCATGGTTTGCCCGATCAGTCCCTGGACGATGCCCTGAACGACCTGCGCCAGGCCATTGCCCTGAAGCCGACGCACCTGTCCTGGTATCAGCTGACGCTGGAACCGAACACGGTGTTCTGGAACCAGCCGCCGACGCTGCCGGAAGACGACACCCTGTGGGACATTCAAGAGGCCGGTCAGGCGCTGCTGGCCGAACACGGTTACGCGCAATACGAAGTCTCGGCCTACGCCCTGCCCGGTCGTCCGGCGCGGCATAACCTCAATTACTGGAGTTTCGGCGACTTCATCGGCATCGGTGCCGGGGCTCACGGCAAGCTCAGCCATCCGGACGGGCGCATCGTCCGAACCTGGAAGACCCGCTTGCCGAAGGACTATCTCAACCCGGCCAAAAGCTTCCAGGCCGGCGAGAAAGCTCTGACCAACGAAGAGCTGCCGTTCGAGTTCCTGATGAACGCCTTGCGCCTGACCGAGGGCGTCGAAGCGCGGTTGTACCCAGAGCGCACCGGGCTGCCCCTGGAAAGCCTCGCCGAAGGGCGCCGCGAGGCCGAACAAAGTGGCTTGTTGCAGGTCGAACCGTCACGTCTGGCGGCCACGCTGCGCGGACAACTCTTTCTCAATGACTTGCTGCAAAAATTTCTGACATAAGGAAATCGAATGGATCTGGTACTCGACCTGCTCGCCACCGTGTCCCGCTGGAGCCGTAGCAACCTGTCGGAAATCTCTCTGGCGCTGGTGGGCTGTTTGCTGGTGCTGTTTGGCGCTGACATCAAAGGTTGGGTCGACCAACGCCTGGGCAGCATCGCCGGCGCTTTGCGCGTCCCGCTGATGGCCCTGCTGTGCATGGTCGGCAGCGGCGTGGCGCTGATCTATGCCACGCCATGGATCATCAAAGGCCTGAGCCAGTTCAACAACTACAGCCTGGCACCGGTGCTGTTGGTGGTGCTGGTGTTGATCGGCGTGGTCGCTGATCGCCGCTAAATTCGAATAGCACACAAAACAATGTGGGAGCGGGCTTGCCCGCGATGAGGCCATAACATTCAACATCCTTGTTGACTGTCAAACCGCCATCGCGGGCAAGCCCGCTCCCACAGGTTTTAGGACTGTTTTTCGAACTTCAGATCCCACACGCCATGCCCAAGGCGTTCGCCGCGGCGTTCGAACTTGGTGATCGGGCGTTCGGTCGGGCGCGGGACGCATTTGCCGTCTTCGGCGAGGTTGCGATAGCCCGGCGCGACGTTCATCACTTCCAGCATGTACTCGGCGTACGGTTCCCAGTCGGTGGCCATGTGCAACACACCGCCGACCTTCAACTTGCTGCGCACCAGCTCGGCGAACGACGCCTGAACGATACGACGCTTGTGGTGACGGCTCTTGTGCCACGGGTCCGGGAAAAACAGCATCAGGCGATCGAGGCTGTTGTCGGCGATGCAACGGTTGAGCACTTCGATCGCATCGCAATCGTAGACGCGCAGGTTGGTCAGGCCCTGGGTCAGCACGCCATTGAGCAGCGCGCCGACACCTGGACGGTGAACCTCAACGCCAATGAAATCCTGCTCCGGCGAGGCCGCGGCCATTTCCAGCAGCGAATGGCCCATGCCAAAGCCGATTTCCAGCGAGCGCGGCGCTGAGCGACCAAACACCTGATCGAAATCCACCGGCGCATCGGCCAAAGGCAGTACGAACAGCGGCGTACCTTGGTCCAGACCACGTTGCTGGCCTTCGGTCATGCGCCCGGCGCGCATCACGAAACTCTTGATGCGGCGGTGTTGGCGCTCTTCGCCTTCTTCCGTCTGGATTGGCGTGTCGTTTGATTCAGTCATCAATGGCTCTTACTTGATCAGACCATCCAGCGGCGAGGAGGCGCTGGCATAGAGTTTTTTCGGCATGCGGCCGGCGAGGTAGGCCAAGCGACCTGCAACGATGGCGTGTTTCATGGCTTCAGCCATCATGATCGGCTGCTGGGCATGGGCGATGGCCGAGTTCATCAGCACCGCCTCGCAACCCAGTTCCATGGCGATGGTGGCGTCGGAGGCGGTACCGACACCGGCATCCACCAGCACCGGGATCTTGGCTTCTTCGAGGATGATCTGCAGGTTGTACGGGTTGCAGATCCCCAGGCCTGTACCGATCAGACCGGCCAGCGGCATCACCGCGATAACGCCGATTTCCGCCAGTTGACGGGCAATGATCGGGTCATCACTGGTGTACACCATCACGTCGAAACCTTCCTTGACCAGCACTTCGGCGGCCTTGAGGGTTTCGATCACGTTGGGGAACAGGGTTTTCTGGTCCGCCAGCACTTCCAGCTTCACCAGGTTGTGGCCGCCGAGCAGTTCACGGGCCAGACGGCAGGTGCGCACAGCCTCGGTAGCATCGAAGCAGCCGGCGGTGTTAGGCAGGAAGGTGTAGCGATCCGGCGACAGGACTTCGAGCAGGTTCGGTTCGCCCGGGTTCTGGCCGAGGTTGGTGCGGCGCACGGCGAAGGTGACGATCTCGGCACCCGAGGCTTCGATGGCCAGGCGGGTTTCTTCCATGTCGCGGTACTTGCCAGTACCTACCAGCAAACGCGACTGGTAAGTACGACCGGCCAGGACGAAAGGCTTGTCGCTACGAACGATGCTCATGGGAAATCCTCTGTAGGGGTGAGGTTCTTGCAGAATTCTGTGCCCATCAGGGCCGGGCGACTAGCCGCCGCCGATGGCGTGTACCACCTCGACGGAATCGCCGTCGTTTAGGGTGGTTTCTGCGTGCTGGCTGCGCGGGACGATATCCAGATTGAGCTCGACCGCCACCCGGCGTCCGGTCAGTTCCAGACGGGTCAGCAGGGCCGCAACGGTTTCACCGTCGGGCAGTTCAAGGGATTCGCCGTTCAATTGAATGCGCATACCGAATGCCGCCATCATTTTTAGGGGCTGGCATTCTAGCCCGATCAGTCAGGCCGACCCAAGCCATTCGTCACGAAATGGACCGCGTGGTCAGCTCAACCGCCAGGCGGCAAGCCCCAGGCAAACCCAGCCAACCAGGAACGCCAGGCCACCGAAGGGCGTCACGATCCCGAGCTTGCTGATGCCCGTCATCGTCAGCAGGTACAGGCTGCCGGAAAACAACAGAATGCCGATGGCAAATGATGCGCCGGCCCAGGTGATCAGTCGACCGGGAATCTGCGTGGCGAGCAGCGCTACACCCAGCAACGCCAGGGTATGCACCAGTTGATAGGTGACGCCCGTATGGAAAATCGCCAGGTACTCGGCGCTCAGGCGGCTTTTCAGGCCATGGGCGGCGAATGCGCCCAAGGCAACACCGGTGAAGCCGAAAAAAGCAGCCAGCATCAGGAAGCCACGCAACATGAAGAACTCCGGTCAGACTCGATCAACAGGGTCTGTATAATGGCCGGCTCAACGGGTTCGGCCAAGCCATCTCTATGCTGCAGTTAATTTTCCGTCGTTTCACAAAGGCCCTGCTCTGGTTCGCGGGCGGCAGCGTATTGCTGGTGTTGCTGTTTCGGGTGGTGCCGCCACCGGGAACGGCGTTGATGGTCGAGCGCAAGATCGAATCCTGGTTCGACGGCGAACCCATCGACCTGCAACGCACCTGGAAACCCTGGGATGAAATCTCCGACGACCTGAAAGTCGCGGTGATTGCCGGTGAAGACCAGAAGTTTCCCGAACATTGGGGCTTCGATATCGGCGCGATTCAGGCAGCATTTGCGCATAACGAGCGCGGCGGCTCGCTTCGTGGCGCCAGCACTCTGAGCCAGCAAGTGTCGAAGAACCTGTTTCTGTGGTCTGGCCGCAGCTGGCTGCGCAAAGGCCTGGAGGCCTGGTTTACCGGGCTGATCGAGGTGCTCTGGCCCAAACAGCGGATTCTTGAGGTGTACCTCAACAGCGTCGAGTGGGATGAAGGCGTGTTTGGCGCCGAAGCGGCGGCTCGGCATCACTTTGGTGTAGGCGCTCGCTCGATATCCCGACAGCAGGCAAGTTTACTGGCTGCGGTACTGCCAAACCCGCGGGTGTGGAGCGCCAGTCATCCAACCAACTACGTTGCACGACGGGCCGGGTGGATTCGCCAGCAGATGAGTCAGTTAGGTGGGGATAGCTATCTGCTCGGGCTCAACGATTCGCGCCGGGCACCTTGGGCTCAGTAACCACTCACGATTTTTCGGGCACTACAGAACCCTGTGGGAGCGGGCTTGCCCGCGAAGGCGTAGTGCCAGTCGACATCAATGTTGAATGATCAGCCGTCATCGCGGGCAAGCCCGCTCCCACAGGGATCAAGGCGAGCCTGAAAAATGGGCACAAACAAAAACGCCCCGATCAATGATCGGGGCGTTTTTTATTGCCGGCGCTGCGGTTAGGCGGCGATCGACAACTTGAGCTTGTTCATCGCGCTCTTCTCGAGCTGACGAATACGCTCGGCCGACACGTTGTACTTCTGCGCCAGGTCGTGCAGCGTGGCTTTTTCTTCTGCCAGCCAGCGCTGGTAGAGGATGTCGCGGCTGCGGTCGTCCAGCACTTCAAGCGCTTCGTGCAGGTTGTGGTTGGAGTTGTCGCTCCAGTCAGCGTCTTCCAGTTGACGGGCCGGATCGTACCGGTGGTCTTCCAGGTAGTTGGCCGGCGACTGGAATGCACTGTCGTCGTCCGCTTCCGCGGCAGGGTCGAAAGCCATGTCATGGCCGGTCAGGCGACTTTCCATCTCGCGCACTTCCCGCGGCTCTACGCCGAGGCTTTCCGCCACACGATGGACTTCCTCGTTGTTCAGCCAGGCCAGACGTTTCTTCTGGCTGCGCAGGTTGAAGAACAGCTTGCGCTGGGCCTTGGTGGTCGCGACTTTCACGATCCGCCAGTTGCGCAGGATGAACTCGTGGATTTCCGCCTTGATCCAGTGCACCGCAAAAGACACCAGGCGTACACCCATTTCCGGGTTGAAACGCTTGACCGCTTTCATCAGGCCGACGTTGCCTTCCTGGATCAGGTCAGCCTGGGCCAGGCCGTAGCCGGAATAGCTACGGGCAATGTGTACGACAAAACGCAGGTGGGCGAGCACCATCTGCCGAGCCGCCCCCAAATCCTGCTCATAATAGAGACTCTCGGCCAGTTCACGCTCCTGCTCCGGTGTCAGCAATGGAATGCTGTTCACCGTGTGCACATAGGCCTCCAGGTTCGCACCCGGGACCAGAGCATATGCAGGCTGCAAAGAATTGGTCATACGAAAAAACCTCCGACTTACATAACTCGTGCAGTTCAGCACTGCGAAAATTGACCGGAAACCAAAAGACAAGTTCCCATAAACGCTGAAAGGTCAATACGAGCAAAATGATATTACTTTGGCGCAAGCTCCCGCAGGTGGCGTGCGACTGCAATCCATGCACCGATATACCCCAACAGCACCGCGCCAAGCAAGAGCGATAGACCGTCGGCAACTGGCACTCCGGCCAGCGCAAAATCACTGCCGTACAAACCGGCCAGTCCAACCACCGCGTCGTTCAGCCAGTTCAGGCCGAACGCCAATACACCCCAGGAAAGAATCCCCGCACCAAAGCCATAAAGCGCACCCATATACAGAAAGGGCCTGCGCACATAGCTGTCAGTGCCGCCGACGAGTTTAATCACTTCTATCTCTGTGCGGCGGTTTTCAATATGAAGACGAATGGTATTGCCTATCACCAAAAGTAATGCAGAAACCAGAAGCACGGTCAGACCGAAGACAAATCGGTCGCCCAGCTTGAGGATGGCTGCCAGACGCTCGACCCAGACTAGATCAAGTTGCGCCTGTTGTACCTTCGGCAATTCGGAAAGTTTTTGTCTCAATGCTTCAAGCGCGGGCTTGTCGACCTCGTTCGGGGTCACCAGGACCACGCCCGGCAGCGGGTTTTCCGGGAGCTCCTTGAGCGCTTCGCCTAGCCCGGACTGCTGCTGGAACTCTTCCAGCGCCTGATCGCGCCCCACGTATTCGGCTTCGGCCACGCCCGGCATGCCCTTGATCTGCTCACGCAACGACTCGCCCTGTTCAGGGCTGGCATCGAGTTGCAGGTACAGGGAAATCTGCGCCGCACGCTGCCAGGAACCGCCGAGACGCTCGACGTTACTTAGCAAAAGTGACAGGCCCATCGGCAAACTCAGGGCAACTGCCATCACCATGCAGGTGAAAAAGCTGCCGATCGGGTGTTTGCCCAAGCGGCGCAAGCTGTCCAGCAGACTGGCGCGATGGCTTTCGATCCAGGCGCGGAACAGCGTAGGGAAGTCCGGGCCATCGTCATCGTCGCGCTTTTTCTTCTGCGACTGCGGTTGCGGATCGGCAGCCTTCGGGGCCACGCGCTCGGAAACCTTGGGGCTACGTGTTGCACTCATACGCCAGCCTCCCCGTCGCCGATCAATCGGCCACGCTGCAGGGTGAGCATGCGGTGACGCATGCGGGCAATCAGTGCCAGGTCGTGACTGGCGATCAGCACGCTGGTGCCCAGACGGTTGATGTCTTCGAACACACCCATGATTTCTGCCGCCAGACGCGGGTCGAGGTTACCGGTCGGTTCATCCGCCAGCAGCAAGGCCGGACGGTGAACGATGGCGCGAGCGATGCCGACCCGCTGTTGCTGGCCGGTGGACAGGTCGCCGGGGTAGAGATCGGTTTTGTCCGAGAGCGCCACCCGCTCCAGGGCCGAGTCCACGCGCTTGGCGACTTCGGCCTTCGACAGACCAAGGATCTGCAGCGGCAACGCGACGTTGTTGAACACCGTGCGATCGAACAGCAGCTGGTGATTCTGAAACACCACGCCGATTTGCCGGCGCAGGAATGGAATCTGCGCATTGCTGATGGTGCTCAGGTCTTGCCCTGCCAGCAGCAATTTGCCGGTGGTCGGACGTTCCATCGCCAGCAGCAGGCGCAACAAGGTGCTTTTACCGGCGCCAGAATGGCCGGTAACAAACAAGAATTCGCCCCGACGGACTCGAAAGCTCAGCTCATGCAAGCCGACGTGACCATTCGGGTAGCGTTTACCGACCTGTTCGAAACGAATCATGAACGCTCCCGCTCGGCAAACAATGCCTGGACAAAGGGTTCTGCTTCAAAAGTACGCAAATCGTCGATGCCTTCGCCGACACCGATATAGCGAATCGGCAAGCCAAACTGCTTGGCCAGGGCGAAAATCACCCCGCCCTTGGCGGTGCCATCGAGTTTGGTCAGCGCCAGACCGGTCAATTCGACGGTCTGGTTGAATTGCTTGGCCTGGTTGATGGCGTTCTGGCCGGTACCGGCGTCAAGCACCAGCAGCACCTCATGGGGCGCGTCGGCATCAAGCTTGCCGATCACCCGGCGAACTTTTTTCAGTTCTTCCATCAGGTTGTCTTTGGTGTGCAAACGACCGGCGGTGTCGGCGATCAGCACGTCAATACCACGGGCCTTGGCGGCCTGCACGGCATCGAAGATGACCGAAGCCGAGTCGGCGCCGGTGTGCTGGGCGATTACCGGGATCTTGTTGCGCTCACCCCAGACCTGCAATTGCTCCACTGCGGCGGCACGGAAAGTATCACCGGCGGCGAGCATCACTTTCTTGCCTTCCAGCTGCAGCTTCTTCGCCAGTTTGCCGATGGTGGTGGTCTTGCCGGCGCCGTTGACGCCCACCACCAGAATCACGAATGGCTTGTTCTGTGAGGTGATTTTCAGCGGCTGTTCGACGGGCTTGAGCATCGCTGCCAGCTCGGCTTGCAGGGATTTGTACAACGCGTCGGCATCGGCCAGCTCTTTGCGGGCGACTTTCTGGGTCAGGCGCTGAATGATCACCGACGTCGCTTCGACGCCGACATCGGCGGTCAGCAGACGAGTCTCGATGTCTTCGAGCAACTCGTCATCGATGATTTTCTTGCCGAGGAACAGGCTGGCCATGCCCTCGCCAATGCTGGCGCTGGTCTTGGACAAGCCTTGTTTGAGACGGGCGAAGAAACCGGCTTTGGTCTCCTCGGTACGCACAGGCTCGACCGGTGTTTCGACGGGAGCGATGGGCGTGGTGGCGACAGGAGCGATAACCGGTGCAGGTGCAGGCGCTTGAACAATCGGAGCAACCGGAGCGGGAGCAACAAATGCAGGCGCTACAGGTTCTGGAGCAACCAGCGCAGGCTCGGCCACGAACACAGGTTCAACGATCGGCTCAACCACCGGCGCGCGAACTGGTTCAGGAGCAAACGCAGTCGGGGCCGGAATCGGCGGAGTGATGTGAGCTGCTTGTTCATCTTCGACCAACGCCACCGGCTCTTCCGCCACCGGCAACGTCAGCCACGGCTCGGCGGCTGGCGTCAGCGGCAACGGGGCCACGACTACGGTTTCAGGCGCAGGCTCGGCCGCGGATTGCAGCACCGGCTCGGCGATTGGCAGGGCAACCGGCGCAGGTGTTGGCTCAGGAAGTGGTTGTGGCTGTTCGACAACGGGTTCCTGCGGCTTTTTGCGCAGCCATCCGAACAGGCTTTTCTTCTCGCCAGCCGCAGCTGGGGTCTTCTTGTCGTCGTTGGAACCAAACATGGAGGACGGCTATCTCACGGTAGCGACGCGCCAAAGGGCGCCTCGGCAATAAATAATTCGATGCAGAACAGACTGCGATTCATCCAGCTTGTTCACGCGCAACATTTTGTCGAGGTGCAAACGGCACCTTGCAAAAAACGATTTCACGAAGGACTGAAGCGGCAAAATCGGCGAAAAAGCAGAGTTTAGTCGATAAAACCCAGCCTTCTGCCGTAAACCCATACAACCTGATCAAACGTAAAGGCCTGATAGGCGTGGCCGCCAGTAAAACGGATCAGTATCCTAGCACCCTCTCGCCCGCCGACGCTAAGACCAAGCGGGCAGCCCAACAGGTTTAAAAACGAATGAATGCTCTAGCCCGCCGCGCTGCAGGCCTGCTGTTCAGCACAGTTTGTCTGCCCCTCTCGGCCCTGGCTGCCGATCCACAACCCACCCACGAATTCACCCTCGACAACGGCCTGAAGGTTGTCGTGCGCGAAGACCATCGTGCGCCAGTCGTCGTTTCCCAGGTCTGGTACAAGGTCGGCTCAAGCTATGAGACCCCGGGCCAGACCGGGCTGTCCCATGCGCTGGAACACATGATGTTCAAGGGCAGCGAGAAAGTCGGCCCCGGCGAAGCGTCGCTGATCCTGCGCGACCTCGGTGCCGAAGAGAACGCCTTCACCAGCGACGACTTCACCGCGTATTACCAAGTGCTGGCCCGTGATCGTCTGGGCGTGGCCTTCGAGCTGGAAGCGGACCGCATGGCCAATCTGCGCCTGCCAGCCGACGAATTCACCCGCGAGATCGAGGTGATCAAGGAAGAACGTCGCCTGCGCACCGACGACAAGCCGATGTCCAAGGCCTACGAACGCTTCATGGCCATCGCCTACCCCGCCAGCGGCTATCACACGCCGACCATCGGCTGGATGGCGGACCTCGACCGCATGAAGGTCGAAGAACTGCGCCACTGGTATCAATCCTGGTATGTGCCGAACAACGCCACCCTGGTGGTCGTCGGTGACGTGACCCCGGACGAAGTCAAAACCCTGGCCCAGCGTTACTTCGGCCCGATCGCCAAGCGTGATGTGCCACCCGCGAAAATCCCGCTGGAACTGGCCGAGCCCGGCGAACGGAAGATCACCCTGCATGTGCAGACCCAATTGCCGAGCCTGATGCTGGCCTTCAACGTGCCGAGCATCGCTACCGCCGAAGACAAGCGCTCGGTGAACGCTCTGCGCCTGATTTCCGCACTGCTCGATGGCGGCTACAGCGGCCGGATCCCGACGCAACTGGAACGCGGCGAAGAGCTGGTGTCCGGCGGTTCGTCGAGCTACGACGCCTACACCCGTGGCGACAGTCTGTTCACTTTGTCGGCCACGCCGAACACCCAGAAGAAGAAAACCATGGCCCAGGCGGAAGCCGGCCTGTGGAAACTGCTTGAACAGCTGAAAACCACCGCGCCCTCCACTGAAGAGCTGGAGCGCGTACGAGCGCAGGTCATTGCCGGCCTGGTCTACGAGCGTGACTCGATTACCAGCCAGGCCACCGCCATTGGCCAACTGGAAACTGTAGGGCTGTCCTGGAAACTGATGGACACCGAACTCGCCGAACTGGAAAGCGTGACCCCGCAAGACATCCAGAAGGCCGCCAAGCTGTATTTCACTCGCGCACGTCTCAGCGTCGCCCATGTACTGCCACAGGAGACGACTCATGAGTGAGCGTAAAAAACCGCGCCTGGCCCTGATCGGCCTGATCGTCATTGCATTGCTCGGGTCTGGCGTCTTCTATTTCTCCAAGTCTGACAAAACCAGCGCCAGCGAAGTCCTCGACAAAGCCAAGGCCAGCCAGAAACTGCAATCGTTGGCAGAACTCGACGGCAAGGCCCCAAGCCATCGCTCGCTGAACGTGCAAACCTGGAACACCGCCGAAGGTGCCAAGGTAATGTTCGTCGAAGCCCGTGAGCTGCCGATGTTCGACATGCGCCTGATCTTCGCTGCCGGTAGCAGCCAGGACGGCGATGCTCCCGGCCTGGCGCTGCTGACCAATGCCATGCTCAATGAAGGTGTGGCCGGCAAGGATGTCAGCGCTATCGCCCAGGGCTTCGAAGGCCTGGGGGCCGATTTCGGTAACGGCGCCTATAAAGACATGGCGATTGCCTCGCTGCGCAGCCTCAGTGCCGCGGATAAACGCGAGCCTGCCTTGAAGCTGTTTGCTGAAGTGGTCGGCAAACCGACCCTCCCCGCCGATTCCTTTACACGCATCAAGAACCAGATGCTGGCCGGGTTCGAATACCAGAAACAGAACCCCGGAAAACTCGCCAGCCTGGAGCTGATGAACCGCTTGTATGGCGATCACCCGTACGCGCACTCCAGCGATGGCACGGTGAAAAGCATTCCACCGATTACCCTGGCGCAGTTGCGGGCCTTCCATCAGAAAGCCTACGCTGCTGGCAACGTGGTGATTGCACTGGTGGGCGACTTGTCGCGCGCCGAGGCCGAGGCGGTTGCCGCACAAGTGTCCGCCGATCTGCCCAAAGGGCCGGCCCTGGCGAAAATCGAACAACCGACCGACCCCAAGTCCAGCATCGGCCACATCGAGTTTCCGTCCAAGCAAACCAACCTGATGATCGCGCAACTGGGCATCGATCGTGACGATCCGGATTACGCAGCGCTGTCGCTGGGCAATCAGATCCTTGGCGGCGGTGGCTTCGGCACCCGGTTGATGAGCGAAGTGCGCGAGAAGCGCGGCCTGGCCTATGGCGTGTATTCGGGTTTCAGTCCGATGCAGGCTCGCGGGCCGTTCATGATCAACCTGCAAACCCGCGCCGAGATGAGCGAAGGCACGCTGAAACTGGTGCAGGACGTGCTCGCCGACTACCTTAAAACCGGCCCCACCGAGAAAGAACTCGACGACGCCAAGCGAGAACTGGCCGGCAGCTTCCCGCTGTCCACCGCCAGCAACGCCGATATCGTCGGGCAGCTCGGCGCCATGGGTTTTTACAACTTGCCGCTGAGCTACCTGGAAGACTTCATGCAGCAGTCCCAGAGCCTGACCGTCGAGCAAGTCAAAACCGCATTGAACAAACACCTGAGCACGGACAAACTGGTCATCGTCAGCGCTGGCCCGACCGTGCCGCAAAAGCCGTTACCGGCCCCTACTGACAAACCTGCCGAGCAACCGCTCGGGGTTCCGGAGCATTAATGGCCCGTCCATCGCGTCCAAAGAAACCTGTTCACAACGTGCATAACGGTGTGAATCAACTGCGCATCATCGGCGGTGAATGGGGCAGCCGAAAGCTGAGCTTCCCCGATGCGCCAGGCTTGCGTCCAACGCCGGACCGAGTCCGTGAAACCCTGTTCAACTGGCTCGCGCCCTATGTCGCCGGGGCCAAGGTACTCGACCCCTTTGCCGGTAGTGGCGCATTGTTTCTCGAGGCTTTGTCCCGTGGCGCAGCAATGGGCCAGGCACTGGATGCCAGCAACATTGCCGTGGCGAGCATCAAGGAACATCTGGGCACCCTGCGCTGCACGACCGGTCAGGTACAGACTGCCGACGCCTTGCGCTATCTGGAAACCCAACCGGCCACGGCATTCGATCTGGTGTTTCTCGACCCGCCGTTCAATCAGAATCTATTGCCGGCCGTTTGCACTTTGCTCGAAGAGCGTCATTGGCTGAGTGACGATGCGTGGGTCTACACTGAAAGCGAAACGGCACCGTCGATATTGGGTTTGCCAGAAAATTGGCGCCTGCATCGGGAGCAAAAATCCGGACGAGTGTATTACGCGTTGTGGCAACGTATGGCAGGGATCGCCGGTTAGTCCGGCCTGTAAAAACGGTGCGAAGCTCAGTCAGTTAACGCTGCGGGTAAGCACCGCTGCATCGAGAGCAATCGTGTCCCATCTGCCAGAACGTTTCACCCCCGCCTACGGCCTGGGCAATCCGCACTTACAAACCTTGTGGGGACCGCTATGGCGCAAAACCACACACCTGGACCGCGAGCGCGAACGTTTATGGCTCGAAGACGGCGACTTCCTTGACCTGGACTGGCATGGCCCCCACAGCGCGAATGTGCCACTGGTGCTGGTGCTGCACGGCCTGACCGGCTCATCGAATTCACCTTACGTGGCCGGTGTGCAGAAGGCGCTGGGCGCCCAGGGTTGGGCCAGCGTCGCGCTGAACTGGCGAGGCTGTTCCGGCGAACCCAATCTGTTGCCGCGCAGTTACCATTCCGGGGCCAGTGAAGACCTGGCCGAAACCATCAAGCACCTGCGAACCCAGCGCCCTCTCGCACCGCTGTATGCGGTCGGTTATTCCATGGGCGGCAATGTGTTGCTCAAGCACCTGGGCGAAACCGGCAGCAACAGCGGCGTACTTGGCGCGGTGGCGGTGTCGGTGCCGTTTCGGCTCGATCAGTGCGCCGATCGTATCAGCCAGGGTTTTTCCAAGTTCTATCAAGCGCATTTCATGCGGGAGATGGTCGCCTACATCAAGAACAAGCAGCGCAGGTTCCAGCATGAAGGGCATCAGGATGGCTTGGCGGCATTGGCGGCGCTGGGCTCGCTGGAGAACATGCGCACCTTCTGGGATTTCGATGGCCGGGTCACCGCGCCGCTGAATGGTTTCGCCGATGCCGCGGATTATTATCGCCGCGCTTCGAGTCGTTATTTCCTTGGGGAGATTCGCACACCGACCCTGATTATCCAGGCGGCCGATGACCCGTTTGTCTTTCCTCATAGCCTGCCGCATGCCGACGAATTGTCCGCCAGCACTCAATTCGAATTGCAGGCCAAGGGTGGGCATGTCGGCTTCGTCGAGGGCTCGTTCCGGCAACCGGGTTACTACCTGGAAAGGCGCATTCCCCAATGGCTCGCCACCACAGGGCGCAAGTAGAGCATGGGTTCGGATCAGGGCGAGTCGATTCACTTCTGGCAAACGGCGCCGTTGGCCGGAGTCGAGCTGTTATCCGCACGCTACATCGAACACCGCTTCGCTCCCCATGTGCATGATGGCTATGTGATCGGCATGATCATGGCCGGCGCCCAGCGTTATCGCTATCGAGGTGCCGAGCATCTGGCGGGTAGCGGCACGCTGGTGCTGATCAATCCGGATGAGCTGCACACCGGCCACAAAGGTACGGAAGACGGTTGGTTGTACCGGGCGTTTTATCCCGACAGCGGGCAGATTCTTTCACTGCTGGACGAGCTCGAACTGCCGACCGATACCTTGCCGGCGTTTGGCGCCACGTTGTATCGCGATCCGGATCTGGTGAAGGGATTCTGCCAACTGCATTGTTTGCTGGAGAGTCCGTCCACGGCGCTGCAGCAGCAAACGGCCTGGCGGGAAATGATGCTGTCGCTGTTGCAACGTCACGCAGCCGTCCCGACCGCCAGCAAACCTGGCAAGGAACACCGGGCGGTGACCCTGGCCAAGGAACTGCTGCAATCACGCTTGGCGGCGCCGCCCTCGCTGGAAGAACTGGCGGCGGCGGTGAACCTGTCGCCCTTCCACTTCGCCCGAGTGTTTCGCAGAGCCACCGGCATGCCGCCACACACCTGGTTGATGCAGCAGCGCATCGCTCGGGCACGGGCGTTGTTACAACGCGGCTGCCTGCCGCTGGAAGTCGCGACGCAACTGGGTTTTGCCGACCAGAGCCATCTGAGTCGGCAATTCAAACAGGTTTACGGCGTGGGACCGGGGGCGTATCGCAGCGCGCGGCAGCTGCCTGGTTATGATGGATGACGAAAATCCAAATGTGGGAGCGGGCTTGCTCGCGAAGGCAGTGGGTCAGTCAACATTAATGTCGTCTGTTACACCGCCTTCGCGAGCAAGCCCGCTCCCACAATGGATTGGGGATTATTCGCCCTTGGCGACACCTCGCGCAGGATCGTTGATCCACTCGCTCCACGACCCGGCATACAACGCTCCCAACGGATAACCCGCCAGGCACAGGGCGAACAGGTTGTGGCAGGCGGTCACGCCGGAACCGCAATACGCGACCAGCTCTGTCGGTGAACGATCACCGAGCTTCGCGGCAAACCGCTGCTTGAGCTGTTCGGCCGGCAGGAACCGCCCGTCGCTGCCCAGGTTATCGGTGAACGCGGCACATTGTGCGCCGGGGATGTGCCCGGCAATCGGATCGATCGGCTCTACTTCGCCCTTGAAGCGCGGCAAGCCGCGGGCGTCGAGCAAGGTCAACGCGGGCTGGCCGAGACGTTGCTGGAGCTGTTGGGCGCTGAGCACCAACGAAGCATCCGGCTCCCCGGTGAAGGTCCCGCGGGTGATCGATGGCGGATCAAGACTCAGGGGCAATCCGGCGGCGTGCCAGGCTTTCAGCCCGCCATCGAGAATGAACACACCGTCGCGTTTACCCAGCCACGCCAGCAACCACCACGCCCGCGCCGCGTAGGCGCCGGGACCGTCATCGTACAAAACCACTTCGCTGTCGGCGTTGATGCCCCAGGCTTGAAAACGTTCGATCAAGTCGGCGGGTTCAGGCAATGGATGACGCCCGGTAACCCCCTTGACCACTGCCCCGCTCAAATCACGCTCAAGATCGGCAAAGCTCGATCCGGCAATATGCCCTTCGGCGTAACTGCGCTGCCCGTAATCAGGGTCTTCGAGGGCAAAACGACAATCCAGAATCACCAGCCCCGGCGTCTCCTTTTTCAGGTCCAACGCTTGCGGGCTGATCAGTTGCGCAATGGGCATAACGGGCTCCTGTGATTTTTCTGTCTCGAATCCTACTGCACTCTTTATCCCACTTCTTCCAGCGCCTGGGCCAGCGGCACATAAAACTCTTCGAACAGTGCATTCACCGCATCGCGAGATTGATCCGTGACAAAACCGGCCTCCAGCACCAGCACCTGATACACGCCTCGTTTGATGGCCTGTTCGCTCAGATGGTTGGAATTTTCCCGCGTAGTGCACAGAAAACGCACCCACGAGGTGAGAATGATCCAGGCATTGAGGGTCAGGGATTCGATCTGAACCTTGTCCATGCACAGAATGCCAGCCTCGACGAAACCCGCGTAGATGTGTGTGCCCTGGATCAGGCAGCGCTGGGAAAAACGCCGGTAACGGGCAGCCAGTTCAGGATCGCTGTCGAGCAAATGCTCGAGGTCGCGATGCAGGAAGCGGTATTGCCACATGGCGGCGAGCAGTTCCTTGAGGTAGAAGCGCTTGTCTTCGACTGTCGCTGCGCGGCCCTGGGGCGGGCGCAGGAAGCTGTCCACCAGGTTTTCGTACTCACTGAACAACACGGCGATGATCGCCTGCTTGTTGGGGAAGTGGTAGTACAGGTTGCCCGGGGAAATTTCCATGTGGGCAGCAATGTGGTTGGTGCTGATACTGCGCTCGCCCTGTTGATTGAACAGCTCCAGGCTGTTCTGCACGATGCGCTCGCTGGTTTTGATCCGAGGGGCCATGGCTTGAGCTTTAATTCAGAGTGCGATGAGGGGCATCTTACGACCTATCCGCGCATGGATAAAACAAAGCTGTGCCAGAGTGCCATTTGACTTTCTAGAGCATAGACTCTAGAAAGTCCCTCATTACAATAAATCCGGAGCCGACCATGCCTGCAGACATTGCCTACCTGAAGAACCTGCAGCAGCCTCTGGACGAACTCCAAGCCCTGTTCGACGCTCAGCGCGCGGCGTATGCCGCCAACCCGATGCCACCCGCAGCTCAGCGCCAGCAATGGCTAAAGGCGTTGAAGGACCTGCTGAGCAATGAGCGCCAGGCCCTGATCAATGCGATCAGCCAGGATTTCAGCCACCGCAGCGCCGATGAAACCCTGCTCGCCGAACTGATGCCCAGCCTGCACGGCATTCACTACGCCAGCCGGCACCTCAAAGACTGGATGAAAACCTCGCGACGCAAAGTCGGCCTCGCCTTTCAACCGGCGTCAGCCAAGGTCGTTTATCAGCCGTTAGGCGTGGTTGGGGTGATCGTGCCGTGGAACTACCCGCTTTACCTGGCCATCGGGCCGCTGGTGGGTGCGCTATCGGCAGGCAACCGGGTGATGCTCAAACTCAGCGAATCGACCCCCGCCACCGGTTTGCTGCTCAAGGAATTGCTGGGTCGAATTTTTCCCCAGGACCTGGTCTGCGTGGTGCTGGGTGAGGCCGATATCGGTGTGGCGTTCTCGCGGCTGCGTTTTGATCATTTATTGTTCACCGGCGCCACCAGCGTCGGCAAACACGTGATGCGCGCGGCGGCCGAGAATCTGACGCCGGTGACCCTCGAACTGGGCGGCAAGTCCCCGGCCATCGTTTCCCGCGATGTGCCGCTCAAGGACGCCGCCGAACGCATCGCTTTCGGCAAGACCCTCAACGCCGGGCAAACCTGTGTCGCCCCGGACTACGTGCTGGTGCCGGAAGACCGCGTCGGCTCTTTCGTCGAAGCCTATCGCCAGGCGGTTCGCGGGTTTTATCCGACGCTGGCCGACAACCCGGACTACACCGCCATCATCAACGACCGGCAGTTGGCGCGGCTCAATGGCTACCTCAGCGACGCCACCAGCAAGGGCGCGCTGCTGATTCCGCTGTTCGATCAGGGCCAGGGCCGGCGCATGAGCCAGAGCCTGTTGCTCAATGTCAGCGACGACATGACAGTGATGCAGGACGAAATCTTCGGCCCGTTGCTGCCAATCGTGCCATACAAGGATCTCGATGAAGCGTTTGCCTACATCAACCAACGCCCTCGCCCGCTGGCGCTGTATTACTTCGGCTACGACAAGCGCGAGCAAAACCGCGTCCTCCACGAAACCCATTCCGGCGGTGTTTGCCTCAATGACACCTTGCTGCACGTTGCTCAGGACGACATGCCGTTTGGCGGCATCGGTGCCTCGGGCATGGGCCACTACCACGGCCACGAGGGCTTCCTGACCTTCAGCAAGGCCAAAGGCGTGCTGATCAAACAGCGCTTCAATGCGGCGAAACTGATCTATCCGCCGTACGGTAAATCCATTCAGAAACTGATCCAGAAGCTGTTTATCCGCTAACGATCATCACCGCCGGGTAATAACAATAATGAGCCCAAGCCTGTCCGACACACCCGCGCTGTCACGGCGCGGCCTGCTTAAATTCAGCCTCGGCGCCAGCGCTTTTCTAGCCACGGCCGGATTAGGCGCGAGCCTCAGCGGCTGCTCGTCGAATACGCCGGCCATCGGTTTCGCGATTCTGCGCAGCGGCGACCTGCTGTTTCTGCGGGCAGTGATTCCAGTGATGCTCGATGGCGCCGTGACCATCGAAAAAATGCCGGCCGCCGTCGCCGAGACCTTGCACTGCCTGGATAACGGCCTGAATCACCTGTCGCCGGAAATGCTCAAACTGACCCGACAATTGTTCGATGTGTTGGGGATGGCCGTGACTCGCGGGCCACTGACCGGAATCTGGGGTAGCTGGGAAAACGCCAGCAGCGAACAGATCCGGCACTTTCTCGACCGTTGGGAAAACAGCTCGTTGAGCCTGCTGCGCATGGGCCACAGCTCGTTGCTGCAAATGGTGATGATGGCGTGGTACAGCCGGGCGGAGTCGTGGGCGCATTGCGGGTATCCCGGGCCGCCTACGGTTTGAAATCGTGGCGACCCTATCGCGGGCAAGCCACGCTCCCACAGGTTTGAGGTCGCCCACCCTTTTGTGAACGACTCAAACCCTGTGGGAGCGTGGCTTGCCCGCGAAGACGTCAGCCGCCTCACCACAGAATCCAAAATAATAAGAGAACCCGAACATGCCCGAACCCGATCCGTTCCGCGAAGGCCTGGCCCGTGGCTGGAAAACCTACAACGGCGCCCGCCTGACCCAGGACCTGACCCTCGAAGCGGACGTGGCAATCATCGGCAGCGGTGCCGGCGGCGGGACCACCGCCGAAATCCTCAGCACCGCCGGCTACAAGGTATTGCTGATCGAAGAAGGCCCGCTCAAGACCAGCAGCGACTTCAAGATGCTCGAAGACCAGGCCTACACCAGCCTCTATCAGGAAGGCATCGGGCGCATGAGCAAGGATGGCGCAATTACCATCCTCCAGGGGCGGGCGGTGGGCGGCACCACGCTGATCAACTGGACCTCAAGCTTTCGCACCCCGGACCCGACGCTGGAACACTGGGCCAAAGAGCACGACGTCAAAGGCCACACGCCGGCCGAGATGGCGCCCTGGTTCGAGAAAATGGAACAACGCCTGGGTGTCGCCCCTTGGATGGTGCCGCCCAACGCCAACAATGACGTCATCCGCAAAGGCTGCGAAAAACTCGGCTACGCCTGGCATGTGATTCCGCGCAACGTGCGCGGTTGCTGGAACATCGGCTACTGCGGCATGGGTTGCCCGACCAACGCCAAGCAATCGATGCTGGTCACGACCATCCCGGCGACCCTGGAAAAAGGTGGCGAGCTGCTCTATCTGGCCCGGGCAGAAAAGCTGTCGATCAAAGACGGCAGGGTTACGGGGCTGCAATGTGTGGCGATGGATGAGCGTTGCGTTGCGCCCACCGGACGCACGATTACGGTCAAGGCGCGGCATTACGTACTGGCCGGCGGCGGGATCAACAGCCCGGCGCTGCTGTTGCGCTCAGAGGCGCCGGATCCTCACGAGCGGCTGGGCAAACGGACTTTCCTGCACCTGGTAAACATGTCCGCCGGGCTGTTTGATGAGGTGATCAACCCGTTTTACGGCGCGCCGCAGTCGATCTATTCCGACCATTTCCAGTGGCAAGATGGCACCACTGGCAAGATGTCCTACAAACTTGAAGTTCCACCGCTGCATCCGGCGCTGGCCAGCACGTTACTCGGTGGTTTTGGCACGCAAAGCGCCCGGCATATGGAAAACCTGCCGCACACCCACGCCATGCTGGCGTTGCTGCGGGATGGTTTTCACCCGGACAGCCCTGGCGGCAGTGTTGAATTGCGCGGTGACGGCACACCGGTGCTCGACTATCAGGTTTCACCCTACGCCTGGGACGGGTTGCGCCGGGCTTTCCACAGCATGGCCGAGATCCAGTTCGCCGGTGGCGCCAACGCCGTGATGCCGATGCACGCCGACGCTCGTTACGTGAAAACCCTCGCTCAAGCGCGCACGCTGATTGATGATCTGAGCCTTGAGTTGTATCGCACGCGCCTGGGCAGTGCCCATGTGATGGGCGGTTGTGCCATGGGTGAAGACCCGAAAAATGCCGTGACCGACAGCCTCGGCCAACATCACCAACTCGCCAATCTGTCGATTCATGATGGCTCGCTTTTCCCCACCAGCATTGGGGCAAATCCCCAATTGTCGGTCTACGGACTGACGGCACAATTGGCGACTTCGCTGGCTGAACGTTTGAAAAACCCATGAAAACGCGGAATATTCCCATCGTCTATAGTGCTTTCTTACCCAACAGGCGACTTGGCCGACCGGGAAGGCTGCGATACCATCCGACTCCCCAACGGACTCCCGCCAGGACGACGCGATGAACCGAGTGTTGTACCCAGGTACCTTCGACCCTATTACCAAGGGCCATGGCGATCTGGTCGAACGCGCCTCGCGCCTGTTCGATCACGTGATCATCGCCGTCGCCGCCAGCCCGAAAAAAAACCCGCTGTTCCCCCTGGAACAACGTGTGGAGCTGGCCCGCGAGGTCACTAAACATCTGCCGAACGTTGAAGTCGTCGGTTTCTCGACGCTGCTCGCGCACTTCGCCAAAGAGAAGAACGCCAACGTATTCCTGCGTGGTTTGCGCGCGGTATCGGACTTCGAATACGAATTCCAGCTGGCCAACATGAACCGCCAACTGGCACCGGATGTGGAAAGCCTGTTTCTTACGCCGTCCGAGCGTTATTCGTTCATTTCCTCGACGCTGGTTCGTGAAATCGCAGCCCTGGGCGGCGATATCACCAAGTTCGTCCACCCGGCGGTGGCCGACGCCCTCACCCTACGCTTTAAAAAGTAGGAGCTGCCGAAGGCTGCGATCTTTTACGGCTACCGCAATCTTCGAACGCTGCACTTGATCGCGCCCGCGTGCACTGCGGGCGCCAATGCGGCACAATTGTGCGCATTGATTTATTGCGCCCGGGCCTGCTGCCCTGGCTGGAGTTAGCATGTCCCTGATCATCACCGACGATTGCATCAACTGCGACGTCTGCGAACCCGAGTGCCCGAACGCCGCCATTTCCCAGGGCGAAGAGATCTACGTGATCGACCCGAACCTGTGCACACAATGTGTCGGCCACTACGACGAGCCGCAGTGCCAGCAGGTCTGCCCGGTGGATTGCATCCCGCTGGACGAGGCTCATCCGGAGACTGAAGAACAGTTGATGGAGAAGTACCGCAAGATTACCGGTAAGGCTTGAGTCATCCGGCGCCTGTCAGGGCGCCTTCGCGGGCAAGCCTCGCTCCTACAGGTCCGCGTCGTCCCACCGATGGCACTCTGTAGGAGCGAGGCTTGCCCGCGAAGCTCTTAGAAGTCACTCCCGCTGCTCAAACCCCTCCCCGATACACCCCAGGCACCGCACAAATGCGGCTTTCGCCGGATCGACCACCAACGCCTGTCCCGCATCGCCAATGCCGCCGCCCAGTGCGGTAAACGGCAACGACAGCACAAATGCCCCGGCACCGATAACCGTCGCCGCCACCAACAAAGGTCGAGCAATCAGCAAGTCGCCAAGCATGGCGTAGGCCGGTGGGTTCTGGATGGTGTAGCGCGGATCGCCGCTGCCGTTCTCAGCCGCCAGCGCGGACGCGCCGACGCTCAGCAGCAGCGCAACAACAAGGGTTCGAAACGGATTCATGGCACGGTCCTTCGGCTAGGCAGTGAGAACACTGACTATAGACCGTAGCCGGTATCAGCTCTGGCAACGCGGACAAAAGACGCTGGCGCGCTGCCCAAGCTTGACTTCCCGCAGCCCTGTGCCACAGACCTTGCAGTGTTCACCACCACGGCCGTACACGAATAGTTCCTGCTGGAAATAACCCGGTTGACCGTCGCCGCCGATAAAGTCCCGCAATGTGGTGCCCCCGCGCTCAATGGCGAGGGCAAGGATGCGCTTGATCTCGATCGCCAGCTTCAAATAGCGCGCCCGGGAAATGCTCTTGGCTTCACGGCGCGGGTCGATGCCGGCGGCAAACAAAGCTTCGGTCGCGTAGATATTGCCGACTCCGACCACCACTGCGTTGTCCATGATGAACGGTTTTACCGCCATGGAACGCCCGCGGGATTGCTGGAACAGCCGCTCGCCGTCAAATAGATCGGTCAACGGCTCCGGCCCGAGGCGAATCAGCAGTTCATGGTTCAGCGGATCCAGGCTCCAGAGCATCGCGCCAAACCGTCGCGGGTCGGTGTAGCGCAGGGCCAGGCCCGATTCCAGTTCAATATCCACATGCTCATGCTTGGCCGCCGGCAGGCCGACTTCCACCAGCCGCAGATTCCCCGACATCCCCAAATGACTGATCAGCGTGCCGACTTCGGCGTTGATCAGCAGGTACTTGGCGCGCCGTTCCACCAGCACGATGCGCTGACCGGACAGCCGCACATCCAGGTCTTCGGGGATCGGCCAGCGCAGACGGCGCTCACGCACGATCACCCGGCTGACGCGCTGGCCCTCCAGGTGCGGTGCAATCCCGCGGCGGGTGGTTTCGACTTCCGGCAGTTCAGGCATGGGGCTCTCGAATCAGGCGAGGTTCGACACTCAACGCGTGGCGAGGTCGCGAATCTCTTGTTTCTGGGTTTCGAAATCGTATTCCGATAGGCCGATGTAATCGAGCACAAGAGGCCCGACACTGTTCCATTCGTGGTCTTCGGACTGGTTGCCCAGTACCCGGAAGGAGGCGCAAATGTGTTCGGCCATCTTCAGGATCGCCAGCAAGTTTTTCAGCGGCGTGTTGCGTGACGATTCATCGCTGAAAATGGCCAGGGCGTTGTGATGGTTGGCAATGGCCTGGGTGACATGTTCCGGCAGGCGCCAGGACTTGGCGGTGTAATACCCGACCACGGCGTGGTTGGTGTTGTATTTTTTGTTCTCGGTATCCACCACCCGGCATTCGGCACTGGCATTGGCATAGGCCTGTTCCAGCACTTTCATGTAGTCGGGGAATTTCTTGATCATCAACGGGATGCCGCAATCGTGGAACAGACCCAGCGCATAGGCTTCATCACCGGCCTGGACACCGACACGCTTGGCCAGGGTCAGGCACGTCATCGCCACGTCCTGCGCCGTATCCCAGAAACGGTTGAGTGTAACGATGGCATCATCGTTCAGCTCGCCCTTGATCGACTGCGCATTGATCAGGTTGATGATCGAGCGGCTGCCCAACAGATTCACTGCCCGCTGGATCGCGGTGATCTTGTTACTCAAGCCGTAGTACGGCGAATTGACGATTTTCAGCAAGGCGCCGGACAGGCCTGGGTCCTGGGAGATCAGCTTCGCGATCACTTCCAGATCCGGGTCGGGCATGTACTGCTCCATCTGCAGATCCACCATGATCTGCGGCTGGGGCGGCACACTGATGCCTTGCAAGGACTGTTGAATCTGTTCGGTCGTCAACTCTTGGGACATAAGTACACACTCCGGGTCAGGCGGGGATTCTAACCCTTAAAAAGATGGATCCGACACCTTTGGCCGGCACATCGCTTGAAGTTTCATCAGCAAATGCTCAGGCCCTCTCCCGGGTACAAAGCAACCTCCTGTGGCGAGGGAGCTTGCTCCCGTCCGGCTGCGAAGCAGTCGCAAATCCAGCGAATGCGGTTTGCCCGAGTGCACTGCAACTACCGCTTATGGGACGGCTTCGCCATCCAGCGGGAGCAAGCTCCCTCGCCACATGTCCACTCGCCGGCCTATCCGGGATCTCAACACGCTATACTCCCGCTCTTTTTTCCGGAGCGACGTCATGTCCCTGCCTAGCCTGCGCCTCAAAGCCAACGCCGACCGTCGTCTGCGAAACGGCCACCTGTGGGTCTACAGCAACGAAATCGATGTAGCCGCTACGCCTTTGCACGGTTTCAAGGCCGGCGACCAGGCGACCCTCGAAGCCGCCAGCGGCAAGCCGCTGGGCATCGTTGCCATGAGCCCGAACAACCTGATCTGCGCCCGTCTGCTGTCGCGCGACATCAAGTTGCCGCTCGACAAGTCGCTGCTGGTGCATCGCCTGAACGTTGCCCTGTCCCTGCGCGATCGCCTGTTCGACAAGCCGTTCTATCGCCTGGTCTACGGCGACTCCGACCTGCTGCCAGGCCTGGTGGTCGACCGTTTCGGCGACATCCTGGTCGTCCAGATCGCCTCGGCGACCATGGAAGCTCACAAAGACGACGTGATCGCGGCACTGACCCAAGTGCTCAAGCCAAGCGGCATTCTGTTCAAGAACGACTCCGCTGCCCGTGATGCCGAAGGCCTCAACCGCTACGTCGAAACCGTATTCGGCCTGGTACCGGAGTGGGTCGCGCTGGAAGAGAACGGCGTGAAATTCGAAGCGCCAGTCATCCAGGGACAGAAAACCGGCTGGTTCTACGACCACCGCATGAACCGTGCGCGTCTGGCCCCTTATGCCAAAGGCAAGCGCGTACTCGACCTGTACAGCTACATCGGCGGCTGGGGCGTTCAAGCGGCTGCCTTCGGCGCCAGTGAAGTGTTCTGCGTCGATGCTTCGGCCTTCGCCCTCGACGGCGTCGAGCGCAATGCCGCACTGAACGGCGTCGCCGAAAAAATGACCTGCATCGAAGGCGACGTGTTCGAAGCCCTGAAGGAACTGAAAGCCAGCGAAGAGCGTTTCGACGTCATCGTGGCCGACCCTCCTGCCTTCATCAAACGCAAGAAAGACATGAAAAACGGTGAAGGCGCCTACCGTCGCCTGAATGAGCAAGCCATGCGCCTGCTTAGCAAGGACGGCATCCTGGTCAGCGCTTCGTGCTCGATGCACCTGCCGGAAGACGATCTGCAGAACATCCTGCTGACCAGCGCCCGTCACCTGGACCGCAACATCCAGATGCTGGAGCGCGGTGGTCAGGGCCCGGATCACCCGGTACACCCAGCGATTGCCGAGACTCGCTACATCAAGAGCATCACCTGCCGTCTGCTGCCAAACAGCTGAGTACGCTGGTTTGACGGGGAGCCAACAGGCTCTCCGTCAGCCGTTTCAACGCCACACCATCCACTCTTCAGCCTCTGTTTCTTACTCTTGCAGTCCTACTGACTTGCAGGACGTTTCCCTGCATCCTTTATTTAAAAGAATATAACTTACAAACTTGCCCCTGCCGCCAGATCGCTCCGACAAAATTACTAGAATCTTCCTACTTAATATCCCCTTGATAAGGGCTCATTACAGCCTATGATTGAGTTGTCACCGCGAAGTGACACTCACTATCAATGACAAGGAGTCAAAAACATGAAAGCAATTACTCTGGAAACAAACAAAATCGCTAACCTGGCTTTTCTGGTTGCGCCAAAAACCCGCTAAGTAAATGAAACGCTGGGGAGTGCCGGCTACCCAGCGTTTTCTATAGCTATGTCCAGAGCGAACCGTCCATCATGCAGATAAACCCATACTTGTTCATACTTCCTCGTACGCCCGGCCAAATAGTCTGGGATTACAAAAACCATAAACAATTTGAACTTAACCTGGAATACTCAACCCGGCTTGTACAACTTATCAATGACCCCAAACTGTATGACGACAGCAACAGAGTAGACACTCAACTTCTGAACTCAGGAATATTGACCCATTCAAAACAAGACACTATTGAATGGGGCTGGGATGAACTGTCGAAGATATTCCATATCGGCACCAAGAACATTCCCTGCGAACATGTCCCTCAGAACATTCATGAATGGTCGAGGCACTATCTGGACCATTGCACCGAAGTACTGGCCGCAGCCGCGCCGGGCACCAGGCTCAAAGAACACCAAGCGCGCGAGCTGATTGCCCTGCCAAAACCCTCCTGCCTGCCGGAGAACTCCCTTGCCAACGTCCTGACCGGCCGAAAAACCTGCCGCACCTTCACGGATGAAGCGGTTTCGCTAGAAGATGTCGGCACACTGCTTTACCTGTCCCTGGGCTACTTGCATGAACGCGAAAATGACGTCGACGAAACCATTGTCGAAGGTCTCGGTGCCCGACGCAGCAGCCCGTCCGGCGGCGGGCTGAATGCCTGCGAAGGCTTTCTTCATGTACAAAACGTCAGCGGCCTGAAACCCGGGCTCTACGCCTATCACCCCGTCGACCATGCACTGAGCTTCATCAACCCGACACCTGACTCGCCCCTGGGGCAGTTGCTGTGTGGCCAACATTTCATCAATAACCTGCCGGTGGGTCTGTTCATTACCGCTCGCTTCGACAAGTTGTGGTGGAAATATGAACACTCACGAGCCTACCGAATGGCCTTCGTGGAGGCGGGGCATATTTCCCAGACCTTTCAACTGGTGGCCACTGCACTGGGGCTGAACACATGGCTGACAGGAGCTCTGACGGACAATCAGGTCGAAACATTGCTGGGGCTTGAGAACAATCCAGAACAACCCTTGTTTTTTGTTGGCTGTGGCCACAGCGACGGACAAGTGATGTGCAAGGAATTGAAGGATCTGCTGAGCAGTCGGGAGCCGCAACAATGACCGCCCCCATCATTGCGCCGGTAGATCGCCCCCTTTCCTGGGCGCGGCGTTTCACCCTCGGTGACTGGAATACCCGCGCGTCGGTGCGAACCAGCGAGCACGACTATCTATTGCCGCCAGACCTGGAACAACAATTGGAAACACGCCACTGGTTTCCTCCGGCCTTCCTCGCGTACCTGAAGCACCCGGCTATCGAAGCGCTGGGCCAAACCGTCATCCATCGGCTGTCGGCCAATCATCTGGTGTATTTCCTCGACTACACCACCTTGCTCGAACACCGCATCGTCAACCGATCCGTGGAAACCATCATCCACGGTGAACTGAGGGCCTGCGTCCCCCCGCGGATGAAGACCGCCGCACTTCAGCTTTATACCGACGAGGGTTATCACGCACTGTTCTCCAACAGCCTTGCCGAGCAGGTTGCCGGGGTTTACGGGATCAGTCCGCGCCCGGTCATGCCTCACCGCATCACGCGGTTGAACACCTTGCTCGACCGCACACCTGAAAAAAACAGGGCACTGGCCTGGTTTCTCGTCGGGTTCGTGTCGGAGACGATCATTGCCAAGGATCTGCTCGACATCTGCCGTGACGACCTGGTGTCCAGCGTTCAGGCAATGCTCAGGGACCATCTCTCGGACGAGGCGCTTCACAGCCGCTATTTCTCTGAAGTGTTCCATTACCTGTGGTTGACCCTGAGCAGCCGTCAACGCACGTTCGCCAGCAGGCTGCTGCTGAACATCGTCCGGATTTTCTTCGAAGCCGATGAGCGATGGATGCGGGAAAGCCTGCGCAGCGCGGGTATCGACGAGACCGCCGTCACACAGATTCTCGGAGAACTGACTAGCCGCCAAGCCACCCTTCAGCGTGCACGATCCGGCAGTGGCGCGACGCTTGATGCTTTGAAAAAAGCCGGATTCTTCGCCCAGCCATACAACCAGCAGCTGTTCATGAAGGCAGGACTTATCGATGAATGAAGGACATTCTGCGGCAACCGCCAGACAGCGTCGGGGGGCAGTCAGCCTGTTGTTGGCGATGGTGCTGCTTGGCGTATTCCCGCTGGACGTCCTGCTTCCCTCGTTCCCTGCACTTACCGAACACTTTCGCAGCACGCCCGCCGACATTGCGCTGTCGATCAGTCTGTTTGCCGGCGGTATAGCAGCTTCTCAACTGCTGATCGGGCCGCTGTCGGATGTGATCGGACGCAAAAGGTTGTTGCTCGCCGGAATCACCGTTTCGATGCTGGGGGCGGTGGGCTGCGTGCTGACCACGGACTATGTCCATTTCCTGCTGCTGCGTGTCATTCAGGCGCTCGGCTGCGGGTGTTTCGTGCTGTCACAAGCACTGATTCAGGATCTGTTCGAGGGTGAGGAACGTGACCGGTTGCGGATCCTGATGGTCACCGCCACCGGCATTTTCATCTCGGTCTCGCCGTTGGCCGGTACATTCCTGCAAGCCACGCTGGGCTGGCAGGGCAGCTTCTGGGTGTTTACCGCACTGGCCGGCGTGGTACTGCTCAAAGCCTGGCTGTTTCTCGACAATACCCGCCCGGCAGCAACCCGCGCGCGGCCGAATATCCTCCAGTCCTACAGTGGGGTCCTGCGTGATGCCGACTTCCTGCCCTACTGGTTGATTTCAGGCTTTGCTTTCGCCTGCCATTTCTCATTCATCGTTATTTCGCCGCTGATCTTCATGGAGCAACTCCAGTTATCGGCCTATGACTACTCGCTGATCCTGCTGGTATACGGCGGCGCCTACATCGTCGGCGGCATGGCTGCGATTGTGCTGGGCAAACGCATCAGTCCCCGTCATCAGATCATCAGCGGGCTGAGCCTGATCCTGCTGTCCGGCCTCATCATGCTTTACCTTTCAAACCACGTTGCACTGTCATCGGTCACCGTCCTGGTACCGATGCTCATCTGCACCGCCGGCACCACCATTGCCCGACCGGCCGCCACCTCAAAAGCCATGAGCCTGTTCCCTGAAAGTGCGGGAACCTCGGCGTCGGCCGGCAGCACGGTGATTTTCATTTGCGGCGGGTTGATCAGTGCGCTCATCAGCTTGGGGCCGGCCAACCTGCAATCCACCCTTGGATACAGCTTCGTCATCCTGAGCAGCATGGCGCTGGCGCTCAACAGTCGTATCAATCAACGAGCCAAAAGCCCAAGAGCCAGTCCAAGCGTCGAATAACCCCGCCGATCGTCACCCCACACGCTTCATCGGCGCTGGATCAACGTTTTCCGGCATTCCCTCCTGACGCCAGCGGTGTAGAATCGCGAGATTCATCGCCATTCATCCCCCGGCGGGTTTATGAGCTCAAGCTGAAGCGCGCGGCGATCCCGCAAAGTTATCGGCAACTTCCGGACACACGGCCATTTCTGAGTGTTCCAGACGTCAATAGAAGCTCACTTCCCCTTTTGATACCTGATTAGCCGCCCGGAGTGCTTCATGCCTGATTACCGCTCGAAAACATCCACCCACGGCCGCAACATGGCCGGTGCCCGCGCACTGTGGCGCGCCACGGGGATGAAAGATGACGACTTCAAGAAGCCGATCATCGCCATTGCCAACTCCTTTACCCAGTTCGTACCGGGCCATGTGCACCTCAAGGACCTGGGGCAACTGGTCGCTCGCGAAATCGAACGGGCCGGGGGCGTCGCCAAAGAATTCAACACCATCGCCGTGGACGACGGCATCGCCATGGGCCACGACGGCATGCTCTATTCGCTGCCGAGCCGCGAGATCATTGCCGACTCCGTCGAATACATGGTCAACGCTCACTGCGCCGATGCCATCGTCTGCATTTCCAACTGCGACAAGATCACCCCCGGCATGCTGATGGCCTCCTTGCGCCTGAACATCCCTGTGATCTTCGTGTCCGGTGGCCCGATGGAAGCCGGCAAGACCAAACTGGCCAGCCACGGTCTCGACCTGGTCGATGCCATGGTGATCGCCGCCGACTCCAGCGCCTCCGACGAGAAAGTCGCCGAGTACGAGCGTAGCGCCTGCCCGACCTGCGGTTCGTGCTCCGGCATGTTCACCGCCAACTCGATGAACTGCCTGGTTGAAGCCCTGGGCCTGGCATTGCCGGGCAACGGTTCGACACTGGCCACCCACAGCGACCGCGAACAGCTGTTCCTGCAGGCCGGCCGCACCATCGTCGAGCTGTGCAAGCGTTACTATGGCGAGAACGATGAGTCGGTGTTGCCACGCAACATCGCCAACTTCAAGGCGTTCGAAAACGCCATGACCCTGGATATCGCCATGGGCGGTTCCACCAACACCATCCTGCACTTGCTGGCCGCGGCCCAGGAAGCCGAGATCGATTTCGACCTGCGCGACATCGACCGTCTCTCCCGCCATGTACCGCAACTGTGCAAGGTCGCGCCGAACATCCAGAAGTACCACATGGAAGACGTGCACCGTGCCGGCGGGATCTTCAGCATCCTCGGCTCCCTGGCCCGTGGCGGTCTGTTGCACACCGACCTGCCGACCGTGCACAGCAAGAGCATGGCTGAAGGCATCGCCAAGTGGGACATCACCCAGACCACCGACGAAGCCGTGCATCACTTCTTCAAGGCCGGCCCGGCGGGCATCCCGACGCAAACCGCGTTCAGCCAGTCGACCCGTTGGGAAACCCTGGACGACGACCGTGAAAACGGCTGCATTCGCAGTGTCGAACACGCTTACTCGAAAGAAGGCGGCCTGGCCGTTCTGTACGGCAACATCGCTCTGGACGGCTGCGTGGTGAAAACCGCCGGCGTCGACGAGTCGATCCACGTCTTCGAAGGCAACGCGAAGATCTTCGAAAGCCAGGACAGCGCCGTACGCGGCATCCTCGCCGACGAAGTGAAGGCCGGCGACATTGTGATCATTCGTTACGAAGGCCCGAAAGGCGGCCCGGGCATGCAGGAAATGCTGTACCCGACGTCTTACCTGAAATCCAAAGGCCTGGGCAAAGCCTGCGCCCTGCTCACCGACGGCCGCTTCTCTGGCGGCACTTCGGGCCTGTCCATCGGCCACGCATCGCCAGAAGCCGCTGCCGGCGGCGCGATTGGTCTGGTGCAGGATGGCGACAAGGTGCTGATCGACATTCCGAACCGCTCGATCAACCTGTTGATCAGCGATGAAGAAATGGCCGCCCGCCGTGCCGAGCAGGACAAGAAAGGCTGGAAACCGGTGGAAGTGCGTCCACGTAAAGTGACCACGGCGCTCAAAGCCTATGCCCTGTTGGCCACCAGCGCCGACAAGGGTGCGGTACGTAACAAGGCGATGCTCGACGGGTTGTAATACTTAACCGTCGAACAAAAAAATGCCCCGCCAAGTGCGGGGCATTTTTTGATCGTTCCCACGCTCCCGCGTGGGAATGCCTCAAGGGACGCTCTGCGTCCAGTGACGCGGAGCGTCACGGGCTGCATTCCCACGCAGAGCGTGGGAACGATCAATGGTGAATGTTATGGCCCCATCGCGGGCAAGCCCGCTCCCACAGGGATCTTCGGTGTTCATACAATCTACTTATCACCACAGCTCCTGTGGGAGCGAGGCTTGCCCGCGATGGGCGCAACCCGGTCCTACTGAATCTCTTCAGGCTTGACGATCACCCAGTTCTTGTCCGCCGTCACCGCCAACCCTTCTTTCGCCTGGGCTGCTGCGTTTTTGGCCATCATGCCGTTAATCTGGGTCATGTATTTGTCTTTGCGGTTGACCCACAAATGGATACCGCCCTTGGACACGTCGACGCTGTGGAACAGCATGTAGCCATCGCTGGTCGGGGTATCGCCGCCCACCAGGACCGGTTTTTTCCATTCATCGATGTAGGTCAGAATCGCCGCCTGTTTGCCGGCCATCCAGGTTGCTGGAGTCCACAGGTATGGCGTCAGCTCGAGGCCCAGGTTGGCCTTCTCGTCATACTTGCCCGCGGTGACCTGCTTGCGCGCGGTGGTCAACTCGCCGGTCTTGCGGTCCTTGAGCAACAGGCTCACGCCGATCACGTTCTGCGGTTTGACGTTGTAGCCGTACTTCGGATCGGAGGCGACCATGCGCACCAGTTCTTCGGAGGCGGCGGTCATCACGTAGACCTCGATGCCGTTCTCCATCAGCTTGGTGTAGAGCTCTTTCTGACCGGTGAAGATTTTCGGTGGATTGACATCGATGGTCTTGACAACGTCGCCATCGTAATAGGTGCCAGGCACCGGTTTGCCTGACGCCATCAGCTCGTCGACGTTGGTCTTGAGTTCCTGAAGGGTGAAGCCGGAAAACACTTGGGCGACCCATGGATAGCAAACCATGTCGTCTAATTCGCAGAGGCGATAGTAGTAGCTGAACAGGCTTTCCTTGTGGTCGGCGGTGTCCTTGAACGGCATCAGTTTCAGGGAGGGATCAAGGCTCTCGCGAGTGATCAGGCCCTTGTTTTCCATGAACGGAAGCAACGATTCTTCAAGGTCGTAGCGGTAACTGGTGTTGTCCATGTCGAACACCGCAAAGTTACCTTTGTTGGCATTGGCCGCGATCATCGCGTCCAGCGCCTTGGCCTGATCGGCTGGCCAATGCTTCAAATCTGTGGCGAAGACCTGGCCGGCAAGGCCCAGTCCCAAACTCAGTGCGGCAGCCAGAAATTTCGGTGCGAGCTTCATCTGCGTTTCTCCCTGATTTAAAGATATCGACGCTAACAAATCCGTATGACAGTCCCCGCCTGCCCGCGACCGCTTGCATCCTGATTCCGCCAACTGCATTCCTCACAGCGGCATCGGCTTATTCCAAAAACGACAGTCAACCGCTGTTTTTGATATTAAATCATTACATATCAAGCTGTTAGGCTTGCCGGTTCGCAGTCACACACGAAGGTGGCTGGCACAAGTCTATGGAGCTTCTATGAATCTGCCGCTGATCCTCAATCTGCTGGTGTTCCTCGCCTTGCTCTTTGGCCTGGCACAAACCCGTCATACCACGTGGAGCCTGGCCAAAAAGGTTCTGCTCGCGCTGGTACTGGGCGTGGCATTTGGTGTCGCTCTGCACACAACTTATGGTGCGGGCAACCCGGTATTGAAAGCCTCGATCAGTTGGTTCGATCTGGTGGGCAACGGTTACGTGCAGTTGCTGCAAATGATCGTGATCCCACTGGTGTTCGCCTCGATCCTCAGCGCCGTGGCGCGCCTGCACAACGCTTCGTCGCTGGGCAAAATCAGTTTCCTGACCATCGGCACGCTGCTGTTCACCACCGCCATCGCGGCGCTGATCGGCATCGGCCTGACCAACCTGTTCGGCCTCACCGCCGAAGGCCTGGTCGCCGGCACCCAGGAAATGGCTCGCCTGCAAACCATTCAGAGCGATTACGCGGGCAAGGTTGCCGACCTGAACGTGCCACAGCTACTGCTGTCGTTCATCCCACAGAACCCGTTCGCCGATTTGGCTCGCGCCAAGCCGACATCGATCATCAGCGTGGTGATCTTCGCGGCATTTCTTGGGGTCGCCGCACTGCAACTGCTCAAGGATGATGTCGAGAAAGGTCAGAAAGTGATCAACGCCATCGACACCCTGCAAGCCTGGGTGATGCGCTTGGTGCGTCTGGTGATGAAGCTGACCCCGTACGGCGTATTGGCGCTGATGACCAAAGTGGTCGCCGGCTCCAACCTGCAAGACATCATCAAGCTCGGCAGTTTTGTAGTGGTGTCCTACATCGGCCTGGGCTTGATGTTTGTGGTGCATGGCGTGCTGGTGTCGGTGGCCGGGATCAACCCGCTGCGCTTCTTCCGCAAGATCTGGCCGGTGCTGACGTTTGCCTTCACCAGCCGGTCCAGCGCCGCCACCATTCCGCTGAGCATCGAAGCCCAGACCAGCCGCTTGGGTATTCCACAGTCCATTGCCAGTTTCGCCGCCTCGTTCGGCGCGACCATTGGCCAGAACGGCTGTGCCGGTCTGTACCCGGCAATGCTGGCGGTGATGGTCGCGCCGACCGTGGGCATCAACCCGCTGGACCCGCTGTGGATCGCGACGTTGGTGGCGATTGTGACGCTGAGTTCGGCCGGTGTGGCCGGGGTTGGTGGCGGCGCGACCTTCGCCGCATTGATCGTGCTGCCGGCCATGGGTTTGCCGGTATCACTGGTGGCGTTGCTGATTTCGGTTGAGCCGTTGATTGATATGGGTCGTACGGCGTTGAACGTGAGTGGTTCGATCACGGCGGGTGCGATTACCAGCCAGATGATGCAGCAGACCGATAAAGAGCTGCTGGATGCGGATGAGCATTCGGAGTTGGCTCACGCTTAACCCGTACGGATCGTTCCCACGCTCCCGCGTGGGAATGCCTCAAGGGACGCTCCGCGTCCAGTGACGCGGAGCGTCACGGGCTGCATTCCCACGCAGAGCGTGGGAACGATCTACGTGCGCTCCCACACCTCAAAGCTGTAAGCCGGCTTGTCGCCTTCCGCCGGATTCGGAACATTCGACACCAGTTTCCACTGGTTCAAATCAAACTCCGGAAACCACGCATCCCCTTGCGGGCTCAGCGCCACGCGGGTCAGGTACAGCCGATCAGCCTGTGCCAACCCTTGCGCATACAACTGCGCCCCGCCAATCAGCATCACCTCATCGACGCCCTGCTCGTGCGCCCATTGCTGCGCCCGAGCGACGGCAGCCTCCAGCGACGGATAAACCTCCGCGCCTTCCAGCTGCAGATCCGCCTGACGACTGACCACGATGTTCAACCGCCCCGGCAGCGGACGACCGAGGGAATCCCAGGTCTTGCGACCCATGATGATCGGCTTGCCAAGGGTGGTAGCCTTGAAGTATTTGAAGTCCCCCGGCAAGTGCCAGGGCATGCTGTTGTCGACGCCGATCACACGGTTTTCACCGAGGGCTGCGATCAGGCTGAGGGGGAGTGATTTAGTCATGTCGGCGAGGATACCAGAGCCTCCCTTACCCCGATAAGCGTCACAGCGGTTATGCTCACCGCTCAATTAAGCGACGGGAAGCCGCGTGACTGAACTGACACCCCTGCAAAACCTCTGGCTGAGTGAAACCATACGTCTGCGTGAAGAACACGCAGGCCCGCTGGACGATCTGGAAGCCAATCGAATCGCCCGAAGCGCCGGCGGCGACCTGCCGACGCGCATTCAACGCCGTGCCCTGTGGCTGGCCGAGCGCGACGGACAGACTCGCGCCCTCAAACATTGGTTGCAAGGCGCGCGACTGGCGCTGATCGTGCTGGCCGTTCTGGCCGTGATCAGCGGCGCCGGCCTGGCGTTTGCCGCGCTGGGCGATGGCCAGACCCCGGTCAATGTGTTCTGGGCGTTGGGCAGTCTGCTCGGGCTGAATCTGATTTTATTGCTGAGCTGGGCCTTGGGCCTGGTGTTCGCCGGTGAACAAGGCGCCGCCCTCGGACGCTTATGGCTGTGGCTCAGTGAAAAACTCGCCCGCGATGCCAACGCCGCACAACTGGCGCCGGCCCTGCTGCTGTTGCTGCAACGGCAGAAACTCAATCGTTGGGCGCTGGGTGTGCTGGTCAACGGGTTGTGGTTGCTGGCGATGCTCAGCGCTTTGGTGATGGTGCTGACGCTGATGGCGACCCGGCGTTACGGCTTCGTCTGGGAAACCACCATTCTCGGCGGCGACACCTTCGTCGCCATGACCCAAGCCCTCGGCGCCCTGCCGGCCTTGCTCGGTTTCAGTGTGCCCAGCGCGGAAATGATCCGCGCCAGCGGCGATGCCGCGCTGAACATCGAAAGCGCCCGCCAGGCCTGGGCGGCGTGGCTGGTTGGGGTGCTGCTTGTGTACGGCGTTTTGCCGCGATTGCTGCTCGCATTGTTCTGCCTGTGGCGCTGGAAAACCGGTCAAGCAGCCCTGCATCTGAATTTGAACCTGCCCGGCTACGCCCAACTGCGCGAACGGCTGATGCCCACCAGCGAACGCCTGGGCATCAGCGACGCCGCGCCAGAACAACTTCATCGGGTTGAAAAAACTGCCAGCGACCTGCAAAGCGATGGCGCGCTGTTAGTGGCCATCGAGCTGGACGATCAACGCCCCTGGCCGCCGCAACTGCCGAAAAACGTCAACAACGCCGGCGTACTCGACAGCCGTGAATCCCGGCACAAATTGCTCGAACAGTTGAGTCGTTTTCCCCCGGCCCGGCTGGCCATCGCCTGCGATCCACGGCGCTCGCCGGACCGTGGCAGTCTGGCGCTGATTGCCGAACTGTCTCGCAGCGCTACCGCCACCCGTGTGTGGTTGCTGCAAGCTCCGCCTGGCGAAGCGCTGGATGCCGAACGCCTGGGCGACTGGCATGTTGCGCTACAACAATTGGACCTGCCGTTCGCCGATTGCGCGCCGTTGAACTGGCTGGAGACGGGTCATGACTGATGCCTGGAAACAGCCGTTGAAGCTCGCCGTGGTCGGCCATACCAACGTCGGCAAAACCTCATTGCTGCGAACGCTGACGCGCGACGTCGGCTTCGGCGAAGTGTCCCATCGTCCCAGCACCACACGTCACGTCGAAGGCGCGCGCTTGTCGGTAGACGGCGAGCCGTTACTCGATCTGTTCGACACGCCGGGTCTGGAAGACGCCATCGCCCTGCTCGACTACCTCGAGCGTCTGGAACGGCCCGGCGAACGTCTCGACGGCCCGGCACGACTGGCGCGTTTTCTGGACAGCAGCGAAGCCCGACAGCGTTTCGAACAGGAAGCCAAGGTGCTGCGGCAACTGCTCGCCTCGGACGCCGGCCTCTATGTGATCGACGCCCGGGAGCCGGTGCTGGCCAAGTACCGCGACGAACTGGAAGTGTTGGCCAGTTGCGGCAAACCGCTGCTGCCGGTGCTGAATTTTGTCAGCAGCGCCCAGCATCGCGAACCTGATTGGCGCGAAGCCCTGGCGCGTCTCGGCTTGCATGCGTTGGTGCGTTTCGACAGCGTCGCGCCACCGGAAGATGGCGAACGTCGACTCTATGAAAGCCTGGCGCTGCTGCTGGAAAACTCCCGCGAACAACTGGAGCGTTTGATCGCCGACCAGCAGGCCCAACGCCTGGCCCGTCAGCAGAGTGCAGCGCGGCTGATTGCCGATTTATTGATCGATTGCGCCGCCTGCCGCCGCAGTGTGGTCAGCGAGGTGGAGCAGGAACAGCAAGCGATCAGCGAACTGCGCAAAGCAGTGCGTCAGCGCGAACAACGCTGCGTCGAGGCCTTGCTCAAGCTCTATGCCTTCCGCCCGCAAGATGCGGCGGCCAGTGACTTGCCGCTGCTCGATGGCCGCTGGGGCGATGATCTGTTCAACCCGGAAACCCTGAAGCAGCTCGGTGTGCGGGTCGGCGGCGGCATCGCGGCTGGCGCGGCGGCCGGGGCCGGGGTCGATCTGCTGGTGGGCGGCCTGACCCTCGGCGCCGCGGCACTGGCCGGAGCGATTGCCGGCGGCGCCCTGCAAACTGCCCGCAGTTACGGCAGCCGCCTGCTGGGCAAGATCAAAGGACAGCGAGAACTGACCGTCGACGACGGCGTGCTACGGCTGTTGGCGCTGCGTCAGCGGCAATTGCTACAAGCGCTGAATTCCCGTGGCCACGCAGCGATGGACAGCATTCAGGTCGCCACGCCGCAGGACAAAACCTGGCGCGAAGGCAAACTGCCCGAAGCGCTGAACAAGGCCCGGGCGCATCCGCAGTGGTCGTCGCTCAATCCTCATTCGAAGTTGAGTCAGGGGGAGCGCCAAGAGCAGGTTGAGGTGTTGGCGCAGCAACTTTAAAGACCCGCAATCTGCGGTGTCAGCTCTGGCCTCATCGCGGGCAAGCCCGCTCCCACAGGAATCTTCGGTGTTCATGCAATATCTGTATCACCCGAGACCTTGTGGGAGCGGGCTTGCCCGCGATGGGCGCGACTCGATTGTGAAGCTTTACTCAGCCAACAGCCGCAACGCCTTTGCCTTCAAGATGCCCAGATCCATCACCGGCACCCACATCTCCTTGGCCAATTCATCCCACTGACGCATCCGCAAACTGACGGCACACAACGGATCCTGCTCGAACGCCTCAGCTTCGGCAGCCGTCATCACCCCGCCCTGATACTCAAGCGTCCGCCGACTGGCTTCGCTCAAACGCTCGTAGTACCCGGGCTCTTTGAGCGTCAGATAACGCTTGGCCTGAACGTGGTACTCCACCAACCGCGCCAGGCGTTCGCTGAAGCCGGCGCGACGCAAGTAATCCGCCCCCAATCGCTCGTGGCTGACCACACCAAAGCCACCCATGCTCTCGGCACCCTCATCACAGAGATGCCCGATGTCATGAAAGAACGCCGCCAGCACCACTTCATCATCGAACCCCTCGGCCATCGCCAGTTCCGCCGCCTGAGACATGTGCTCGATCTGCGACACCGGTTCGCCGATGTAGTCGTTGTCGCCAAAACGCTCGTACAGACCGAACACCTCGGCGATCACTTGCTCATGGCGGCCCATCAACTGTCTCCCAATAAAGTCGCAACGTTACGTTCGGCCAGCGCCGGCCCGACACTCATGCCGACACCGGTGTGCATCAGCGCCACGCTCACACCTGGCATCGGCCGCAGAAAGGAGAACGGCCCCGGTCCGCGTGAACCATAGACGCCCTGCCAGCGTTCGACCACTTGCACCTTACCGCCCAACGTCTGCTCGGCCAGCTCAATCATCCAGTCATCCACCTGCTCGGCATTGAACGGTGATGGATCGCTGCCGTAATGATGAGAGTCACCGATGATCAGCTCACCATAAGGCGTCGGACTGATCAGCAGGTGAATACCGTTTTCATGCAGATGCGGTGCCTCGCGCAGAATCTGCTCCTGCACCGCGGCGGCTTCCGGCAAATCGGCGAAGGCGCCGTAATGCACACAACTCAGACCGGTGAGCAGCGCGTGTTGCAGGTTGAGGTTGATCTGCGGGCGGGCGCGAAGCATTTGCAGGCGGCAGATTTGCGGATTCAGTTCGGCAATCGGCTCAGCCAGCAGCGTTTGATAATCGTGGCCGGAGCAGACGATGATCTGCTCGGCGCTGAAGGTGCCGGCGGTGCTGTGCAAGCGCCCCGGCTCGATGTCGCGCACCAGCGTAGAGAAGTGGAACTCGACGCCAAACTCGCGGCGCAGGTAGTCGATCAACGACGGAATCGCTTCGCGCGAATACAACTGCTGGTCGTCCATGCCGTGCAACGCAGCGCGGTGATGGCTGAACTGGCCGCCGTATAAATCGCGCAACGCCGCACCACGCAGCAGGTCGACGCGATAACCGTGCTGCATGGCGCGCCCGGCGCAGAAGGCTTCCAGCAGGTGTTCTTCCGCTTCGGTGCGGGCGAACAGGTACGAGCCGTTGCGCTTGAGTTGCAGGCCGGCCAGTTGTGCCCATTGCCCCCAGATGTCGCGGCTGGCCTTGGCCAGTTCAAGCATTGGGCCGGGTGGCTGGCCGGTGACCAGTGCCTGGCCGAAGTTGCGCACCGAAGCGCCGAGCGGCGTTTCGCTGCGTTCGAAAACGGTGACTTTCAGACCGCGTCTGGCGGCGGCATAGGCGTGGGACAGGCCGAGAATGCCGGCGCCTACGATCAGCATGTCGTTGTGATGAGTCATGGAGTTCCCCAATGATCGTTCCCACGCTCCGCGTGGGAATGAATCCCGTGACGCTCTGCGTCACGGGGACGCGGAGCGTCCTTTGCTGCATTCCCACGCAGAGCGTGGGAACGATCGGTGGTGCTTACTTGGCAGCCACTTTCTCGGACTTGCCGTCATAACGCTTGCGCCATTCGGTGAGGATCTGGTCACGATTCTTCGAGGCCCAGGCAAAGTCGTTCTTGATCAGGCGCTGCTCATAATCCGCCGGCAGTTCGGTCTGCGGCTTGGCGATACCCGGTTGCGCGAGCACGGCAAAGTTCTCTTTATAAAGCTCCATTGCCGCCGGGCTTGCAGAGAAGTCCGCCAGCTTCTTCGCCGCGTCTTCGTGCGGTGTGCCTTTGATCACGGCGGTGGCTTCGATCTCCCAGCCCAGGCCTTCTTTCGGCAGGATGATGTCCAGCGGCGCACCCTGGCGTTTCAACTGAACGGCCGGGTATTCAAAGGAAATGCCGATCGGGAATTCACCAGCGGCCGCAAGCTTGCACGGCTTGGAACCGGAGTGAACGTACTGGCCGATGTTCTGGTGCAGGTCGTCCATGTACTGCCAGCCCTGCTTCTCGCCGAAGGTTTGCAGCCAGGCGCTGACGTCGAGGAAACCGGTGCCGGACGAGGCCGGGTTGGGCATGACGATCTTGCCTTTGTATTCAGGCTTGGTCAGGTCCTGCCAGCTCACGGGCTTGGTCAAACCCTGTTTTTCGGCCTCGACGGTGTTGAAGCAAATGGTCGCCGCCCAGACGTCCATGCCGACCCAGGCTGGCGGATTGGCCGCGTCGCGATAGTTACCACCGATCTTGCCCAGGTCCTTCGGCGCGTAGCTTTGCAGCATGCCTTGCTGATCGAGAATCGCCAGGCTCGACGCCGCCAGGCCCCACACCGCATCAGCCTGTGGGCGGGCTTTTTCGGCGAGGAGTTTGGCGGTGATGATGCCGGTGGAATCGCGCACCCACTTGATCTCGACGTCCGGGTTGGCCTTTTCGAAAGCCTCTTTGTAGGTCTTCAGTTGTTCGGCTTCGAGGGCGGTGTACACCGTCAACTCGGTTTTCGCCGCAAAGGCGTTCAGGCTGAAAGCGGTGAGGACAGCAGCGGCCAGGGCCAAAGGCTTGAACATGATCTTTTCCTGTTTGAGTTGAGGTGTGGGGGGGGCAAATCAGTGACCGGGCGCGGTCTGCCGCCAAGCCTGGGAGCGGCGCAACAAACCGCGCGAGGCCCAGGCCAGCAGCAGGGACACGCCCGCCGAGGTGAACAGAATCAGGGTCGACATCGCCGCCGCGCCGCCGACGTTGCCGGCGTCGTCCATGTTCAGCACCGCCACCGCAGCAAGGATGGTGTCGGGGCTGTAGAGGAAGATCGCCGCCGAGACGGTGGTCATGGCCGAGACGAACAGGTAGCGCACGATGTCCAGCAATGCTGGCAGGCAGATCGGCACGGTGACCCGCAGGTAGTGCCGGTACAGCGGCGCCTTGAGCGACAGCGCGGCGGCTTCGAACTCGGCATCGAGTTGGCGCAGCGCGGTGGTGGCAGTCATTTGTGCGGTGGTCAAATAGTGAGCAATGGTGCAGACCACCAGCAGGGTCATGGTCCCGTAGAGCACATGCAGCGGGTTGCCGGTCAGATTGAAGAAGAAGACGTAACCCAGGCCCAACACCAGACCCGGCACCGCCATCGGTACGAAACTGAGCATGCGCAGGGTCAAATTCAGTCCGCGCTGGCCACGGGTTTTCTCCATCAGGTAAGCACCGGTGAAGATCAGCACACTGCCGATCAACGCCGTACACAACGCCATCTTCACGCTGTTGCCGTAGGCCAGCCAACCGCCGCCCGCCGTGTCGCTGAACTGGTAATGGTTGAGCGACAGCGACAGGTTGTACGGCCAGAACTTCACCAGCGATGAGAACACTGCCATGCCGAACACCAGCAGCAACACTGCGCAGATCAACAGCACGATGGCCAGATAACAAGCGTCGCGCAGCATCGATGGCGCCGGTTGAAACACTTGCGCCCGACCGCTCATGGAATCGCCATGACGCCGACGCAGCCAGGCGTCGACGCCGAAGCTGAACAGCGCCGGCAGCAGCAAGACCATGCCGATCAACGCGCCGCGACCGAATTGTTGCTGGCCAACCACCGCCTTGTAGGCTTCCAGCGCCAGCACTTGATAGTCGCCACCGACCACCACGGGCACGCCGAAGTCGGTGATGGTCAGGGTGAAGACGAGGCAGAACGCCGCGAACACCGCCTGACGGGTCGCCGGCCAAGTGATGCTGCGAAACGCTTTCGCCGGACTGGCGCCCATGCTTGAAGCAGCATCGAACAGTCGTGCATCCGCCAGGGACAGGGCTGACAGCAAAATCATCAAGGCGTGTGGGAAGGTGTAGATGACCTCGCCCAGAACAATGCCCCAGAAGCCGTAGATATTTTCCGAAAGCAAACCGCGCAGCATGCCCTGATTGCCGAACAGATAAACCAGCGCAATCCCCGGCAGCATTGACGGCGCCATCAGCGGCAACAGCGACATGCCGCGCCAGATGCCTTTACCGGGAATCAATGTACGTTGCAGCGCGTAGGCAAACAGATAAGCCAGCGGTACGACGATGGCCGCGACGCTGACAGACACTTTCAGGCTGTTGCCCAGTAGCCAGTGGAAATTGGCGCTGGTCAGCAGTTCGCGAGCGGCGATCAGTCCACCGCCCTGCCCGGCTTCAGAGCTGAAGCCGCGCCAGAAGATCGCCAGCAATGGCATCAACACCGCAATGCCGAGCAACACCAGCAGCAGGACCTTGCCGCCGACCACGAACAACCGATCGCCGATTTCGGCACGGGAGGCCTGCCGAACCTGCTTGTGCGGTATCGGCATCGCGACGTTCACGCTCATCAGGCAAACACCTGCAGGCTGCGCGGCGGCAAGGCGACCATGATCTGTTGCGCGCCAAGACGCGGCATGGCTTCCGGCGCCAGTTCCGCCAGCAATGCGTGGCCCGGCAGTTGATCGAGTTCGAAGCTCATGCGACAGCGGTTGCCGAGAAAAGTGATCTCGCGAACCTTGGCCGGGAACAGGTTTTCTTCATGCACCGGCGGGTTGACGTTGATCGCCTCGGGGCGGCAGAACAAACGGCCCGAGGCAGTTTTAGCGCTGCCTTCAGCCAGGCGCATGTTCATCCCGCCGACCTGGGCATGACTGTCGCTGCTGCGGCGGAACGGCAACCAGTTGCCCTGGCCGACGAACTCCGCCACAAACGGTGTGGCCGGGCGGTCGTAGATTTCCTGCGGCGTGGCGTACTGCTCGACCTTGCCGTTGTTCATCACGGCGATGCGGTCGGCCATCAGCATGGCTTCATCCTGATTGTGGGTGACCATCAGGGTGGTGACGCCGAGGTTGCGCTGCAATTGGCGCAGTTCGGTGCACAGATGCTCGCGGACTCGGGCGTCGAGCGCCGACATCGGTTCGTCCAGCAGCAACAATGAAGGGGCCGGCGCCAGGGCCCGAGCCAGTGCGACTCGCTGCTGCTGACCGCCGGACAATTGGCCGGGGTACTTTTTCTCACTGCCGATCAGGCCGACCAGTTCCAGCATCTGACCGACACACTGGCGCACTTCATCGCGACTGCTGCCGGTGAGGCCGTAGGCGATATTCGCCTCGACGCTGAGATTGGGGAACAGTGCGTAGGACTGGAAGAGAATGCCGTAGTCCCGAGCCTGAGGTGCCAGGTGGGAAACGTCGCGATCGCCGAGGTACAACTCGCCGCTGTCTTGTTTCTCAAGGCCGGCGATGCAGCGCAGCAAGGTGGTTTTGCCACAGCCCGACGGCCCCAATAGGCACACCAGCTCACCGGCCGCCACGTCGAGGGAGACGTTATCCAACGCGGTGAACGCGCCGAAGCGTTTCTGCACGCCGCGCACTTTCATCGGCGCACCGGGGTTGGTCAGGGCAGTTGCAGTCGAGTGGTTCATGGACAGGCCTCATCAAGCAGATGAGGGCCATCCTAGGTTTGCAATGCGTCCGTCATGTGGCAATGAGGCAAAAACGGCCGATAGTGGTATTTGGGGATTTGGGTTCACCACTGATCGTTCCCACGCTCTGCGTGGGAATGCCTCAACGGACGCTCCGCGTTCGGCTCTTGGGACGCAGAGCGTCCCGGGCTGCATTCCCACGCGGAGCGTGGGAACGATCATCTACGCCGGGGCCATTTCCTGCGCCAACCCGAGGAACGCCGCCGGCAGCCGCGCACCTTTTCGCTCCTTGAGGCAGTACAGATACTCAGGAATCTGCGGCGCATTTTCGAGGGTCAGCACCCGCAATTGCGGATCGTGAGGCACTTCCTGCCGAGCAATGATGCTGATACCAATGTTGCGCAGCACCGCCTCACGAATCGACTCGCGGCTGCCAATCTCCAGCAACGGCCCGAAACTCACCCCGGCGCCGGCCAGCAACTCTTCGGTCAAGCGCCGAGTGGTCGAGCCCGACTCACGCATCAACAACGTATGCCCCGCCAACGCACTGAGCGGCACATGATCATGCACCGCCAGCGGATGATTACGATGCACCGCCAGCACCAGTGGATCGCTGCCGAGCACGCGGCGGATCAGCCGCGCATCGTCCAGCAACTGCGAGGACGCCGCGACATCGACCCGGTAATCCTCCAGCGCTTCGAGCACCTGTTGGGAGTTGCCGATTTCCACCGACACCTCCACCTGCGGCAAGCGCTCGCGAAAGGTCTTCACCAGGTCGAGGATGTAATACGGCGCCGTGGCAGCAATGCGCAACGTGCCCTGAACCTGACCGCTGTTGCGCAGGAAGAACTCGATGTCGGCTTCCTGCTGCAACAGCGCCTTGACCATCGGCAACAACCGCGCGCCTTCGTCGCTGACGCTGAGGCGCCGACCGCCACGGTAGAACAGCTCAACCGAGTACTGGCTTTCCAGATGGCGAATCTGGGTCGTTACCGTCGGTTGGCTCAGGCCGAGCTTTTTCGCCGCCAGGGTAATACTGCCCAGCCGGGCCACCATGTAAAACGCCTTCAGCTCGGCACTCAGCACACCCTTCCCTCATCGTCTATTTGCGCAACAGGCGCAAACCGTTGAACACCACCAACAGGCTCACGCCCATGTCAGCGAACACCGCCATCCACATGGTGGCGATCCCGGCGAAGGTTACCCCAAGAAAGATCGCCTTGATGACCAATGCCAGGGCAATGTTCTGTTTGAGGATATTCGAGGTCTGCCGCGACAGGCGGATGAAAGCCGGAATCTTGCGCAGATCGTCGTCCATCAGGGCGACATCGGCGGTTTCAATGGCGGTGTCGGTACCGGCCGCCGCCATGGCGAAACCGATCTCGGCCCGCGCCAGTGCCGGTGCGTCGTTGATGCCGTCGCCGACCATCCCGACCCGATGACCTTGGGCATAAAGCGTTTCGATGGCTTGCAGCTTATCAGCCGGCAATAGATCGCCCTGCGCCTGATCGATGCCCACCTGGGCGGCGATGGCCTGAGCGGTATGAACGTTGTCGCCGGTCAGCATCAGGGTTTTGATGCCCAACTCATGCAACTGCTGGATCGCTTCGCGACTGGACGCTTTCACGGTGTCTGCCACGGCAAACAATGCCAGTGGACCGGATTTATCGAGCAACAGCACCACGGATTTGCCCTGTTTCTCCAGAGCAAACAGTTTCTCTTCCAGCGCTGGCGAACACAGGCCCAACTCTTCCACCAGACGATGGTTGCCCAAGTGGTAGAGCTCACCGTTGATCTCGCCGCGCACACCACGACCCGCCAGGGCTTCGAAGTTATCCACAGCGGGGGGGCGCCGGTTATCCACAACTGCAGCCGCATTGGCGATGGCCAGGGACACCGGGTGATCCGAACGACCGGCCAGTGCCGCCGCAATGGCCGGAGCTATTTCATCCGCGATTGGGTCGAGGGACAAATAGTCGGTCTGCACCGGTTTGCCGTGCGTGAGGGTGCCGGTCTTGTCGAGGGCCAGGTAATCGAGTTTGTGACCGTGCTCCAGATAGACGCCGCCCTTGACCAGAATCCCTTTGCGCGCCGCAGCCGCGAGACCGCTGACGATGGTCACCGGGGTGGAAATCACCAATGCACACGGACAAGCGACCACCAATAACACCAGCGCCCGGTAGATCCAGTCGAACCACAGCGCATCCATGAACAGTGGCGGAATCACCGCCACGGCCAGGGCCAGGATGAACACTGCCGGGGTGTAGATTTTCGAGAAACTGTCGACGAAACGTTGGGTCGGGGCACGTGCCCCCTGAGCCTGTTCCACGGCGTGGATAATCCGCGCCAGGGTCGAATTGTTCGCCGCGGCGGTTACCGTGTATTCCAGCGAACCGGACTGGTTGATGGTGCCGGCGAACACTTTGTCGCCGATGGTTTTTTCCACCGGGAGGCTTTCACCGGTGATCGGCGCCTGATTGATGGTCGAGTTGCCGGACAGTACTTCGCCGTCCAGACCGATCCGCTCGCCCGGACGCACCCGCACCCGCGCACCCAGTTCGATGTTTTTAACCGGTTGTGCGATCCAACTGCCATCGGCCTGCTGCACCGTGGCTTGCTCGGGGGTCATCTGCATCAGCCCGCCAATGGCGTTGCGCGCCCGGTCCAGGGACCTGGCCTCAATCAACTCGGCCACGGTGAACAGGAACATCACCATCGCCGCTTCCGGCCATTGACCGATCAGAATCGCGCCGGTCACTGCGATGCTCATCAGCGCGTTGATGTTCAGGTTGAGGTTTTTCAGGGCGATCCAGCCCTTCTTGTAAGTGCTGAGACCACCGCTGAGGATCGAGATCAGCGCGATAACCGCCACCACCCAGTTCGGCGCCGCGTTGGTGAAATGGATAACTTCAGCTGCCAGCGCACCAACGCCGGACAATGCCAATGGCCACCAGGGCTTTTTCTCGGGCGCCGGGATTGGCGCTTCGACGCCCGGCTCCAACGGCTCGGCGTGCATGCCGAGCGACTTGATCGCATCGATGATCGGCGCGGTGCCTGGCAGGTCATGGGTCACGCCCAATACCCGATTGATCAGGTTGAATTCCAGTTGCTGCACACCCGACAGCTTCCCGAGTTTGTTCTGGATCAGCGTCTGCTCGGTCGGGCAGTCCATGGCCTCGATCCGAAAACTGCTCAGCCGCGCACCGGCGGTCGGCGTTTCGCTCAACTTGATCAACGACGGCGCTGCTGCTTTGGAGGAACAGCAGGAATCCCCGTGGCCGCCATGGTCATGCTTGGACACAGGCTGCAGCTTGTGGCTGTGATCGTGCCCGGATTTGTGGGTGTGAAGAGAATCGCTCATTGTTCGCGTCCATGAAGGTGCCTGTTGCCAAGTAAAGGCCCTGTAGCCACTATAGGGTCAAGCATCCTTTTGGAGATTGTCGCGATGAAAATCGGAGAACTGGCGAAACTCACCGACTGCGCCGTGGAAACCATCCGCTACTACGAGCGCGAAAACCTGCTGCCGGAGCCGGCCCGCAGCGACGGCAATTACCGCGTCTACACCCAGGCCCACGCCGAGCGCCTGACCTTCATCCGCAACTGCCGAACCCTGGACATGACCCTCGAGGAAATCCGCAGTCTGCTGGCCCTGCGCGACAGCCCGCAGGATCAATGCGAAAACGTCAACGCGTTGATCGACGAACACATCCACCATGTGAAGGCTCGGATCGACGGCTTACTGGCCTTGCAGACACAATTGCTCGACCTGCGCCAACGCTGCAGCGAAGGGCCGGATATCGATCAGTGCGGGATTTTGCAGCGGCTGGAAGTGAGCGGCGGGGTTGTGGCGACGGAGGTTGAGCATTCTCATGTCGGCCGAAGCCACGGCCACTAAGAACACCACAAAACCCAATGTGGGAGCTAGCCTGCTAGCGATAGCGGCTTTTCAGTCACATCATTATTGGATGTGCCGTCGCTATCGCTAGCAGGCTAGCTCCCACAGGGGTATTGCGTGCAGATTGTCAGACCGCCATCGGCGCGGTCATCGGCGCGTGGTGCTCATAGCCTTCCAGCGAGAAATCGCTCGGTTCGATCTGCTCCAGCCATTCCGGCTGATAAACACCGGTCTTGGCAAACTCCGGCACACGATCGGATATCTTCAGCTTCGGCATCGGGAACGGCTCGCGCTTGAGCTGTTCGTTGAGCATGTCCAGGTGGTTTTCGTAGACGTGGGCGTCGCCGATGAAATAGGTGAACCAGCGCGGTGTGTAACCGGTCAGGCGACCGATCAGGCTCAGCAGCGCCGCGCCTTCGGTGAGGTTGAACGGCGTGCCCAGGCCCAGGTCGTTGGAGCGGATGTAGAGGGTCAGGGAGATTTCCTTGGTCTCGACATTCGGGTGGAACTGGTACAGCAAGTGGCACGGCGGCAAGGCCATTTCGTCGAGCTGGGCGACGTTCCAGCCGTGGAACAGGATGCGACGGCTGCCCGGGTCCTTGATGATGGTGTCGACACACTGGCGGATCTGGTCGATCGCCTTGTACAGCACCACATAGGCCTGACCGTCTTCTTCGCCTTCGGCAATCTGACGATAACCCTGGCTCAGGGTCTGCTCGATGGCGGCCTGGTTGCTGACCGGAATCTGCTTGTACGCCGGCCATTTGCGCCATTGCACGCCGTAGATCTCGCCGAGGTCGTCTTCACCCTGACGGAACGGGTTGGCCAGCCACTGCGCGTTTTCGTTGGCGTTCTGGTCCCAGACCTTGCAGCCCAGCGCACGGAATTCGGCGGCGTTGTTCACCCCGCGCAGAAAACCGCACATCTCGCCGATGGCCGATTTGAAGGCCATCTTGCGAGTGGTGATCGCCGGGAAACCTTCCTGCAGATCGAAGCGCAGCATAGCGCCCGGAAAGCTGATGGTGTTCACGCCGGTACGGTTGGCCTGTTTGGTGCCGTTCTTGATGACGTGGGCGACCAGTTCGAGATATTGCTTCATGAATTACCTGTGTCCTTGAACCCGGGACCGTCGCCCCGGGGTTCGAATTTATAGCGCCTGCTTCTTATACCGCAGCTGCGGGGGCCGCCGGGGCGCGCCGATAAGCCAGCCAGATCAGGAACAGCCCGCCGACGATCATCGGTACGCACAGCACTTGGCCCATGGTCAGCCAGTTCCAGGCCAGATAACCCAGTTGCGCGTCTGGCACGCGAACGAATTCGACGATGAAACGGAAGATGCCATAGAACAGCGCGAACATCCCGGACACCGCCATGGTCGGCCGCGGCTTGCGCGAGAACAGCCAGAGGATGGCGAACAGCGCCACGCCTTCCAGCGCGAACTGGTACAGCTGCGACGGATGACGGGCCAGTTGCGCCGGATCGGTCGGGAAGACCATCGCCCACGGCACGTCGGTCGCCTTGCCCCACAACTCGGCGTTGATGAAGTTACCGATGCGCCCGGCTCCCAGGCCGATCGGCACCATCGGCGCGACGAAGTCCATCAGCTGGAAGAACGACTTGTCGTTCTTTTTACCGAACCACAGCGCCGCCAGCATTACACCGATAAACCCGCCGTGGAACGACATGCCGCCCTTCCACACTTCGAAGATCAGGGTCGGGTTGGACAGGTAGGCGTTCAGATCGTAAAACAGCACATAACCCAAACGTCCACCAACGATGACACCCATCGACATCCAGAAGACCATGTCGGAGAGTTTCTCCTTGGTCCAGGTCGGGTCGAAGCGGTTCAGCCGGCGTGATGCCAGCCACCACGCGCCGCCGATGCCGATCAGGTACATGAGGCCGTACCAGTGGATTTTCAGCGGACCGATGGCCAGGGCCACCGGGTCGATCTGCGGGTAAGGCAGCATTGCGACTCCTCGTTAGAGTTGAAACCTTCAAATTCCCGGGCGACGCTGTCACGCCAGGATTAAGCCAGGATTGCGCTACGCGTCAGAGCAAGAAGCTCAAGCCGACACAAAACAGCAAAACGGCAAACAGTCTTTTCAGCAAGCGCGGCGACAGCCTGTGGGCCAGTCGCGCACCAAGGCGGGCGAATACCATGCTGGTCAGGGCAATCCCCAGCAGCGCCGGCAAATAAACAAAACCGAGACTATGGGCCGGCAGCAGTGGATCGTGCCACCCCAGAATCATGAAACTTAAAGCACTGGCCAAGGCGATTGGCAGGCCACAGGCCGACGAAGTAGCCACCGCTTGCTGCATCGGCACGCTGCGCCAGGTCAGGAACGGCACGGTCAACGAGCCGCCGCCAATCCCGAAAATCGCCGAAGCCCAGCCAATCACACTGCCGGCCACGGTCAGACCGACTTTGCCCGGCACCGTTCGGCTGGCCTTGGGTTTGAAATCCAAAGCGAGTTGAACGGCGATGATCAGCGCAAATACACCAATGATCTTCTGCAAATTCGGCCCGGAAATCGCTTCGGCAGTCAGCGCGCCGAAACCGGCACCGATCAGAATGCCAAGGGTCATCCAGGCAAAAATCGGCCAACGCACGGCGCCGCGGCGATGGTGCTCGCGAACCGCATTGACCGACGTAAAGATGATCGTCGCCAGCGAGGTGCCGACTGCCAGATGCGTCAGGATCGACGCATCAAATCCCTGCAAGGTGAAACTGAACACCAGCACCGGGACAATGATGATCCCACCGCCTACCCCGAACAGCCCGGCCAGCACGCCCGCACAGGCGCCCAGCGCCAGATAGAGCAGAAATTCCATGGCCGCATCCCCAAGCATCCCGAATCAGGAGCGGCATGGTAACGGAAGCATGGCCTCGGGCTCCACTGTGGATGGCGATGGATCGATGAGCGATGTCTGCGTAGAGTGAGCAAAAAACACACAAGGACCACCTTATGTGCCTGATTGTTTTTGCCTGGCGACCGGGTCATGCCCAGCCACTGATCGTGGCGGCCAACCGCGACGAATTCTATGCCCGGCCCAGCCTGCCCCTGGCGCAATGGCCGCAAGCCCCGCACGTGTATGCCGGTCGCGACCTTGAGGCTGGCGGTACGTGGCTCGGGGTCGGCGCCAATGGGCGCTTCGCCGCGCTGACCAACATCCGTGATCCCCTTCAGCCGCCGGCGCGCAAGTCGCGAGGCGAACTGGTGGCGCAGTTTCTCAGCGGGGACATGTCGATTGACGACTATTTAAAGGACGTTGCCGGACGTTCGCCTGAATATGCCGGGTTTAATCTGTTGATTGGCAATGCCAACGAGCTATGGCACTTCAATGCCCGGGAGACGGAAGCAGTCATGCTCCAACCGGGCATTTATGGGTTATCGAACGCGGGGCTTGATACGCCGTGGCCAAAAGTGCTCAAGGCCAAGGCAGCATTGAGCGAAGTATTGGGCGATCCGCAGCCGCAGGCGCTATTGGCCTTGCTGAGCGATCCGCAGACGGCGCCGCTTGCCGAACTGCCGGACACTGGCGTGGGACAGGCCACCGAGACGTTGTTGTCGAGCGTGTTTATCAAGAGCCCGACTTACGGGACACGGGCGAGCACGGCGTTGATTGTTCAGGCGGATGGGGGGCGGCATATGGTCGAACGGAGTTTCGGGCCGTATGGGGGGCATTTGGGGGAAGTAGAGATCAGGATTTAATTTTGTGCTGCCTGGACTGGCCCTATCGCAGGCAAGCCAGCTCCCACAGGTTTGGGTGTTGATCACAAATCAGTGAATCGACCCAAACTCCTGTGGGAGCTGGCTTGCCTGCGATGGGCATAGGTATCTACACATCTCTAAAGTCTTCGGCTGGCCACCCAGCCGATGGCTTCTTTAGCGAAACCCGCCAGCTC
>NZ_JBXAOA010000023.1:0-91811 GCF_058802325.1 Pseudomonas sp. GW822-FHT02E03
TCGCTGCTGTCAACACCTCTTTTTCTCCGCTTTCGACCGAGAGGATCGAACCGTCAATAAGGCGAAAACACACTGCCTTACCAACTCCTTCTGGCTTCGATGAACTGAAGCGTAACCGCTGCCGAAAACTGCTTAACTCTTTGTTTACCAAGGAGTTTTCCGTTTCGACTGCGCCGGAAGTGGGGCGAATTATAGACGCCCAGAATCTGCCGTCAACCCCTGATTGCAGCTTTATTCGGATTTGAGCGTAATACGCGCAAATGCCTTCTTCCCGGCCTGGCAAACATGGGTCGCGCCCAGTACGTATATAAAGGTGCGATCGACAACCTCACCATCTATACGCACACCACCAGAACCCAGAAGGTCGCGCGCCACTGCGGAGTTCTTCACCAACCCTGCTTTATTAAGGACCGCAGCGATCGGCATATCCTCGACGGCAGTCAATTCGATCTCTGGCAGATCATCCGGCAGCTCACCATCTTTCATACGGTTGCCCGCAGCACGATGAGCATTGGCCGCAGCCTCTTCACCATGGAAGCGCGCAACGATCTCTTCAGCCAGCTTGATCTTGATGTCACGCGGATTCGCACCCGCCTCGACGTCAGCCCGCAAAGCATTGATCTCTTCCATGGAGCGGAAGCTGAGCAACTCGAAGTAACGCCACATCAGTACATCCGGAATAGAGACCAGCTTGCCGTACATGACACCCGGCGCTTCCTGGATACCGACATAGTTGCCCAACGACTTGGACATCTTCTTCACGCCATCCAGACCTTCGAGCAGCGGCATGGTCAGAATGCATTGAGCCTCTTGACCATAACCACGCTGCAGCTCACGCCCCATCAGCAGATTGAACTTCTGATCGGTACCACCCAGCTCGACATCCGCGCGCAATGCGACCGAGTCATAACCCTGAACCAGCGGATAGAGGAACTCGTGAATAGCGATTGGCTGATTGGTCGTGTAGCGCTTGTCGAAATCGTCGCGCTCAAGCATGCGAGCCACGGTGTATTGCGAAGTCAGGCGAATGAAGTCGGCTGGCCCCATCTGATCCATCCAGGTGGAGTTGAACGCCACTTCGGTCTTGGCTGGATCAAGAATCTTGAAGACTTGAGTCTTGTAGGTCTCGGCATTCTCGAGAACCTGCTCACGGGTGAGCGGAGGACGTGTCGCACTCTTGCCGCTTGGATCACCGATCATCCCGGTGAAATCACCTATAAGGAAGATCACCTGGTGCCCCAGATCCTGGAACTGGCGCAACTTATTAATAAGCACGGTGTGACCCAGGTGCAAATCCGGCGCGGTCGGATCGAAGCCTGCCTTAATACGCAGCGGCTGGCCACGCTTGAGTTTCTCGATCAGCTCGGACTCGACCAACAGTTCTTCTGCACCACGTTTGATCAGCGCTAGCTGCTCTTCAACCGACTTCATAACAGACCCGCAAGGCTCAGATTCAAAGGGGAACAACCATACAAGATCGCGCACCAAATACAAGTTTTGCCCGGCGCGCGGACGCCAATCCACGGACAGAGCGCTCGCAGACTTGCTTAAGAGATCATTTGGTTATATTTTATACAGTTATTTCGTCTTCATCATGTCATTCATCTTTTCCAATTCATCTTTTCAAAGTCAAAACTACCTATGACCACAGAACCGTCTAAAGCGCCGCCGCTTTACCCGAAGACTCACTTGCTCGCAGCAAGTGGCATCGCCGCCCTTCTCAGCCTGGCGCTTCTGGTATTCCCTTCCAGTGATGTTGAAGCCAAAAAGACGACCCTGAGTCTTGAACTGGAAAGCCCCGCAGAACAACTGACACAAGACCAAGACGCCGCCGACACCGTCCAAGCCACAAATGAGCCGGCAGCCTCCCCCTTCGCGCAGATCGAAAACAGCGCCGAAGAGACTCAGGAAACCGCCCAGGCCGCCCCCACCCCTGCTCCCGCGCCAGTCGTCGAAGAGAAGAAGGCGCCAGGTCATAAGGAGGTGATTGTCAGCAAAGGCGACACTCTCTCGACTTTGTTCGAGAAAGTCGGTCTTCCGGCCACTTCGGTGCATGAAGTACTGGCCAGCGACAAGCAGGCCAAGCAGTTCAGCCAGCTCAAACATGGCCAGAAGCTTGAGTTCGAACTGAGCCCTGATGGCCAGCTGACCAATTTGCACAGCAAAATCAGCGACACGGAAAGCATCAGCCTGACCAAGAACGACAAGGGTTATGCGTTCAATCGCATTACCGCCAAGCCCACCGTTCGCTCCGCCTACGTTCATGGCGTGATCAACAGCTCGCTGTCGCAATCTGCCGCCCGGGCAGGCTTATCCCACAGCCTGACCATGGATATGGCCAGTGTGTTTGGCTATGACGTCGACTTCGCCCAGGATATTCGCCAGGGTGACGAGTTTGATGTGATTTACGAGCAGAAGGTCGTCAATGGCAAAGCTGTCGGCAACGGCCCGATCCTCTCCGCACGCTTCACCAACCGCGGCAAGACTTATACCGCGGTGCGCTACACCAACAAACAAGGCAACAGCAGCTACTACACGGCTGACGGCAACAGCATGCGCAAGGCGTTTATCCGTACTCCGGTAGACTTCGCCCGCATCAGCTCGAAATTCTCCATGGGCCGCAAGCACCCGATCCTGAACAAGATCCGCGCCCACAAAGGTGTCGATTACGCGGCACCACGCGGTACGCCGATCAAGGCTGCCGGTGACGGCAAAGTATTGTTGGCAGGTCGTCGCGGCGGTTACGGCAACACCGTGATCATCCAGCACGGCAATACCTACCGCACGCTATACGGCCATATGCAGGGCTTTGCCAAAGGCATCAAGACTGGCGGCAGCGTCAAGCAAGGTCAGGTGATCGGCTACATCGGCACCACCGGCCTCTCCACCGGCCCGCATTTGCACTACGAGTTCCAGGTCAATGGCGTGCACGTCGATCCGCTGGGTCAGAAGGTGGCGATGGCCGATCCGATCTCCAAAGCTGAACGCTCACGCTTCCTCGCGCAAAGCCAACCGCTGATGGCGCGCATGGATCAAGAGAAAACCACTCAGCTGGCTTCGAAACGCTAAGCCATGGCGCTCTATATAGGTGTGATGTCCGGGACCAGCCTTGATGGCCTGGACATTGCGTTGATCGAGCAAACCCCGACGATCAAGCTGAAAGCCACCCATTACATCCCTATGCCTGATTCCCTGCGCGCCGAGCTGCTTGGCTTGTGCGCCAGCGGCCCGGACGAGATTGCCCGCTCCGCCATTGCCCAGCAGAACTGGGTGAAACTGGCAGCACAGGGCATTCACACCCTCCTCGACCAACAAAACCTGAAGCCCGACGACATTCGCGCGATTGGCAGCCATGGCCAGACCATTCGCCACGAGCCGGCGCGCGGGTTCACGGTGCAAATCGGTAACCCTGCCTTACTCACCGAGCTGACCGGCATCACCGTGGTCAGCGATTTCCGCAGCCGCGATGTAGCCGCTGGCGGACAAGGTGCGCCACTGGTTCCAGCCTTTCACGAAGCCCTGTTTGAAGAACGGCCTGGCAACCGCGCGGTACTGAACGTCGGTGGGTTCAGCAACCTCAGCCTGATCGAACCCGGCAAGCCTGTTGCCGGGTTTGACTGCGGCCCGGGCAACGTTCTGCTGGATGCCTGGATTCACCAGCAACGCGGCGACAACTTTGATCGTGACGGCCAATGGGCCGCCAGCGGCAAGGTTCAACCGGTTCTGTTGAGCGAGCTGCTCAGTGATCCGTTCTTTGTGACTCAAGGCCCGAAGAGCACCGGCCGCGAAGTGTTCAATCTGCCGTGGCTGATGCAGCATCTGTCGCAGCTACCGACCTTCGCTGCCGAAGACGTACAGGCCACGCTGCTTGAGCTGACTGCGCTGACCATTATCGAGTCATTGCAAAGCGCCCAATCGGATACCCGGGAGCTGCTGGTTTGTGGTGGCGGCGCGCACAACGCCACGCTGATGAAGCGCTTGGCCAGTCTGTTGCCGAATGCGAAAGTCAGCAGCACTGCTGCGTATGGTGTAGACCCGGACTGGGTCGAAGCCATGGCCTTCGCCTGGCTGGCCCATTGCTGCCTGGAAGGTATCGCGGCCAACCGTCCGAGTGTCACCGGTGCCCGTGGCCTGCGCGTACTCGGCGCCATCTACCCCGCCTGAGCCTGAACCCCTGACAGCAAAACGCCGCAGGGTCCTGAGACCTTGCGGCGCTTGGTAATACGGTGAGGGTGCGATCAGATCGAGAACGAAGAGCCGCAGCCACACGTGGTGGTAGCGTTCGGGTTCTTGATCACGAAACGCGAACCTTCCAGACCTTCCTGGTAATCCACTTCGGCACCTGCCAGGTACTGGAAGCTCATCGGATCGACCACCAGGCTGACGCCTTCGCGCTCGACGATGGTGTCGTCATCGGCCACTTCTTCATCGAAGGTGAAGCCGTATTGAAACCCTGAACAACCGCCGCCCGTAACGAATACGCGCAGCTTCAAGCGATCATTCCCCTCTTCATCGACCAGGCTCTTCACCTTGTGCGCGGCACCGTGGGTGAATTGCAAAGCCGTGGGGGTGAAGGATTCGACGCTCATGCTGACTATCTCCCGGCGTTACGCCGCCATAATGCGTGATGACGCGCATTATCCGCTTCTCCCAGAAAATCGGTCAACTATTGTTACGGTATATCAATCAACCCAATTGTCAGACCAAAATGCAAAAAGGCCCGTTCGACGGGCCTTTTTGCTGAGCGGGGTAAAGCCTTACGGCAGCATGCCCGCATGGGACAGACCCAAGCGCTCATCCAGGCCGAACAGGATATTCAGGTTCTGCACCGCCTGACCCGACGCGCCTTTGACCAGATTGTCGATCACCGACAATACCACCACCAGATCACCATCCTGCGGGCGATGCACGGCGATACGGCAAACGTTGGCACCGCGCACGCTGCGGGTTTCCGGATGGCTGCCGGCAGGCATCACATCGACGAACGGTTCATTGGCATAGCGCTTTTCGAACAACGCTTGCAGATCCACCGAGCGATCCACAACAGTTGCGTAGAGCGTCGAGTGGATGCCGCGAATCATTGGCGTCAGGTGCGGAACGAAGGTCAGCCCCACGTCCTTGCCCGCTGCACGACGCAGGCCCTGGCGGATTTCCGGCAAGTGACGGTGCCCTTTGACGGCGTAAGCCTTCATGCTTTCCGACGTCTCGGAGTACAGCGAACCTACAGAAGCGCCACGACCGGCACCGCTGACGCCGGATTTGCAGTCTGCAATCAAACGAGTGGTATCGGCCAGACCGGCTTCAAGCAATGGCAGGAATCCCAATTGCGTGGCCGTCGGGTAGCAACCCGGCACAGCAATCAGGCGTGCTTGTTTGATTTGCTCGCGATTGACTTCCGGCAAGCCGTAAACCGCCTCCTCCAACAGTTCCGGCGCACCGTGCGGCTGGCCATACCATTTGGCCCACTCATCGGCGTCTTGCAGACGGAAGTCTGCCGACAGATCGATGACCTTGGTCCCGGCAGCCAGCAACTCACCCGCCAAGGCATGGGCGACACCGTGCGGCGTGGCGAAGAACACCACGTCGCAAGCCCCGAGGGTCTTGATGTCCGGAACGCTGAAAGCCAGGCCGTCGTAATGGCCTCGCAGGTTCGGGTACATGTCGGCCACGGCCAGGCCGGCCTCGGATCGGGAAGTGATCACTACCACTTCAGCTTGCGGATGCTGTGCCAACAGACGCAGCAGTTCGACACCGGTGTAACCCGTGCCGCCGACGATACCGACCTTGACCATAAACCTGCCCTCAACGAACCCACTGGAAAGCCGTCGATAATAGGGGCCGCGCGGCCCTGCGACAACCGTCAAGGTGACGTGCGGACGCTCTACCCCCTACTATCTTCGCTACCGTGAACCTGGGAATAACTAAAAATGCTTTATCTGTGGCTCAAAGCGCTTCATATCGTCAGCATGGTCTGCTGGTTTGCCGGCCTGTTTTATCTGCCGCGCCTGTTTGTCTATCACGCCCAAAGCGAAGACACCGTCAGCAAGGAACGCTTCAGTATCATGGAGCGCAAGCTGTACCGGGGCATCATGGGCCCGGCGATGATCGCCACCCTGGTGTTCGGCATCTGGCTGATCAGTCTCAACCCAAGCGCCTACTTCACCCAAGGTGCATGGATGCATGCCAAATTGACCCTGGTGGTGATCCTGATCGGCTACCACCACATGTGCGGCGCACAGGTAAAACGTTTTGCCCGTGGCGAAAACACCCGCAGCCATGTCTTTTATCGCTGGTTCAATGAAGTGCCGGTTCTGATATTGCTGGCTATCGTAATTCTGGTCGTCGTTCGGCCGTTTTAATCCAACAAGCATCATTCACCCGGGGTACTTCCAATGTCGCTGCCCGCTTTGCTCGAACAACGTTTGCGTCTGCCCGTTGTAGCAGCGCCGATGTTTCTTATTTCAAATCCTGAGCTGGTGCTCGCCTGCTGCCGCAATGGCGTAGTCGGCAGCTTTCCTGCGCTGAACCAGCGTGAGAGCAGCGGTTTCAAGACTTGGCTGGAAGAAATCGAAGCAGGACTGGCGAAACTGGAAAACCCCGCGCCTTATGCGGTGAACCTGATCGTCCACAACAGCAACCCGCGATTGCAGGCGGATCTGGCAATCTGCATCGAGCACAAAGTACCGATCGTGATCACCAGCCTCGGCGCCGTGAAGGAATTGGTCGACTCCGTACACAGCTATGGCGGCCTGGTGTTTCACGATGTGACGACGCGCCGCCACGCGGAAAAAGCTGCCGAAGCCGGTGTGGACGGCTTGATCGCCGTGGCTGCGGGCGCCGGTGGTCACGCCGGAACCTGGAGCCCGTTTTCACTGATCGCCGAGATTCGACAGTTTTTCGACAAGACCTTGTTGCTGGCCGGCTGCCTGAACCATGGCCATGAAATTCTTGCCGCGCAGTTGCTCGGTGCGGATTTGGCCTACTTCGGTACGCGATTTATCGGCACCACGGAAAGTCATGCGCCTGACGCGTATAAGGAGATGCTCCTGACTTCCAGAGCCGCAGACATCGTCCATACTCCAGCGGTGTCGGGAGTACCGGCGAGTTTCATGCGACGGAGCCTTGAGGCCGCCGGTTTCGACATGGCAGCCCTGCAAGGCAAGGGCGAGGTGGACTTCGGCTCCAAGCTCAAGCCATTGAACGATGAAGCCAAAGCCTGGAAAACCGTGTGGTCTGCAGGCCAGGGCGTCGGGGAAATCGAGGACCTGCCGAGTGTCGATCAACTGGTCGCACGTCTCGATGCCGAATACCGCAAGGCGCTGGAACTGGCGGCGGCGTTGCCCAAGCGCTGGCCGCGGTGACAGGCGGGCCTTACACTCCTTGGTTGTAACACCGACTATTACAAACTCTCGCGACAAGGATGCCTCGGCCATGAGCGAAAACCGTTTCAAGATCGTCTTCGATGGCGCTCTGCTGCCAGGTGTGGACGTCACCACCGCGAAGCTCAACCTCGCCGAGCTGTTCAAGAGCGACGTCGCGGCCATCGAACGCCTGTTCAGTGGCCGGCAGGTTGCGCTCAAACGCGACCTGTCCCACGCCGATGCGCAGACTTACCTTCAGGCGCTGACGAAAACCGGCATCGATGCCCGAATAGAAACAGAACCCTCGATCGAGCTGAACCTGTCCGACGTTCACGAACACGCTCCTGCCAGCAGCCAACCTGTCACGGCAGATCCCGATTCTCCCTATGCACCGCCCCGCGCCTCTGTCGGCGAAGCACTGCCGGAGTTTTCTGCACTCAAGGCCTTCAGTTTCGTTGGCCGCATCGGTCGCTTGCGCTTTCTGGCCTGGACGATGGCTCTTACGCTGGTGACGCTTGGCGTTGGCTCCGTGTTGGCTATTTTCGGCTTCGCGCTCATTAGCACAGACTCGACTGCCGGCTTGATTCTCGCTGGCCTGCTGGCCTTTATCCTGGTCGTGGTGCTCGCCTTCATCAGCATCCAGTTCAGTGTGCAGCGCCTGCACGATATCGGCTGGTCCGGCTGGCTTTGGCTGCTGAACCTCGTGCCGGTCGTGGGCAGCGTTTTTCCGTTTGTAATAATGATCGTGCCGGGTAACAACACGGCCAACCGATATGGCGCACCACCACCGCCCAATAGCAACGCGGTCAGGGTGCTGGCTTCGCTGTGGCTGGTGTTTATCGCAATCATGTTTGTGGGCGGGCTGACTGGAGGCCTCACCGCGATCCAGGATGAGTACGAAAGCGCCACCGAGAGCACCTATCAAAGCAGCTCGATGATCACCGATGAAGTTGAAGTCGAGCCGGCCGATGACGCCGAACCAGCGCCAAATTCATCCGATGATGCAGCCGAAGCAGCCGAGCCCCCTGTAGACTCTGCGAAAGAATGAACAGCGCTCCCCGCCCGTGACACCTGCGTCGCCGGCGCGGAGCTGTTGCGATGGAGAACTGCATGACCCGTTACGCTCTGATCACTGGCGCTTCCAGCGGCATCGGCCTGGCGATGGCCGAAGCGCTGGCCCGGCGCGGCCGCAACCTGATTCTGGTGGCCCGACAGCGTGATCAGCTGGAAAGCATTGCGATTGAACTGACTCAACGTTTTGGTGTGGAGGTGCTGTTTCGTGCCTGTGATCTGGGCGAGCCGCTGAGGCTGTCCGGTTTTTTGCTGGAGCTGGAGGAAGGCGACCGGCAAATCGATTTGCTGGTCAACTGTGCCGGCATCGGTACCTGCGGCCCATTCCTGGCCCAGGACTGGATGACCGAACAAGACTTGATCGAAGTGAACATCCTGGCCCTCACTCGCTTGTGCCATGCCATCGGCAACAGCATGGCCTTGCAGGGCGGTGGACAGATTCTGAACGTCGCCTCGGTCGCAGCGTTCCATCCCGGCCCCTGGATGAGCACTTACTACGCCAGCAAGGCTTACGTGCTGCATTTTTCCGAGGGTTTGCGCGTTGAACTGAAAAAGTGCGCGGTCAAGGTATCGGTGCTGTGCCCCGGCCCGACCCGCACGGCGTTTTTCCGCACCGCGCAACTGGACACCGACAAACTGGTCGCGAGCAATTTGCTGATGAGCCCAGAAGAAGTCGCGCTCTATACCGTGCGCGCGCTGGCGAAAAATCGCGCCATTATTATCCCCGGTCGCCTGAATCGCTGGTTCGCGTTCCTGCCGCGGCTCGGCTCACGCTGGCTGACCCGGACAATCGCGGGCATGGTCAACAAAGCCTATTGTCCGCGCTGATCAAATCCTCAAGGCAAAAGACTGGGCTCTGACATAACCCATGGTTACACTCAGGCCAGCCCAAACAACGGAGAAAACAGCTGTGGATACTCTGTTCACCAAGATTATCAACCGGGAAATCCCGGCGAAGATCATTTATGAGGACGACCAGGTACTGGCCTTCCACGACATCGCGCCACAGGCCCCCGTACACTTTCTGGTAGTCCCGAAGAAACCGGTGCGCACCCTTAACGACCTCACCGAGGACGATAAGGCTTTGGCCGGGCATATTCTGTTCACGGCCCAGCGTCTGGCTCTGGAATTGGGCTGTGAGGAAGGTTTCCGGGTGGTCATGAACTGCAATGAATTGGGCGGACAGACCGTCTATCACATTCATATGCACGTGCTGGGTCAGCGCCAGATGCACTGGCCGCCGGGCTGATTCATCAACCGCCCCTGTAGGAGCGAGGTTTGCCCGCGAAGCTTTTAGCGCACTTGAGGACGCCTTCGCGGGCAAGCCTCGCTCCTACAGGATTGGTGGTGACACCAACGGAAATGACCCAGCGCAAACCCTCCCTCGGCCGATTGAGTTAAACTGGCCGCCGAGATTCTTCCCGGAGGTCAGCATGACTACCCAACGTCACTACTCGCCAATTGACCGTCTTCTGCTGCAAGCCGATGCCGCGATGCGTACTTTGCTGCCCTTCAGTGGTCAGCCCTACCGTCCGTCGCCTGCCATCGTGCAGCCGGATGCGCAAATGAGCGACGAGGACACCCGACACGTCGCCGGCTTGATGCGCATCAACCATACCGGCGAAGTCTGTGCCCAGGCGCTGTATCAAGGCCAGGCCCTGACCGCCAAGCTGCCGAAAGTGCGCGCCGCCATGGAGCACGCCGCCGAAGAAGAAATCGACCATCTGGTGTGGTGCGAACAGCGCATTCATCAGTTGGGCAGCCACACCAGCATCCTCAATCCGCTGTTCTACGGCATGTCGTTCGGGATTGGCGCGGTCGCCGGATTGATCAGCGACAAAGTCAGCCTGGGGTTCGTTGCTGCCACCGAGCATCAGGTCTGCAAACACCTGAATGAACACCTTGAGCAACTGCCGGCCGAGGACGAAAAATCCCGGGCGATCCTGGAGCAGATGCGTATCGATGAAGAGCATCATGCTGAAAGTGCGCTGGATGCGGGTGGATTTCGTTTTCCGGCACCGGTGAAGTTCGGGATGAGTCTGTTGGCCAAGGTAATGACCAAGAGTACGTATCGGATCTAAGCATTGCAGCGCCCGCGACGTCCCCATCGCGGGCAAGCCCGCTCCCACAGGGACCGCGTTTCGGTAATAAAAAAGGCGACTACCCAATGTAGTCGCCTTTTTTGTACTCGGAACTCTTAGTTCAGCATGTTGCGCGCGTAGAAAATTTGCATCACCTGAGTCTGCACGTCGATTCAACCGAGCTCGATGATTTCGTAGTCGTGGGTAATCGCCACGCCGGCCGCGCCGAGCATGATCGAGGCCGAGCAATACTTCTCGGCCGACAGCTCGATGGCGCGCTTGACCTGGGCTTCTTTCAGCCCGCGGCCCTTGACCACGAAGTGCATGTGGATCTTGGTGAAAACCTTCGGATCTTCGGTCGCACGCTCGGCTTCGAGGAACGCTTCGCAGCTTTCGACGGCCTGACGGGACTTCTTGAGGATGCTGACCACATCAAAATTGCTGCAGCCGCCAACACCCAGCAGGAGCATTTCCATCGGCCGGACACCCAGGTTACGACCGCCGGCTTCGGGCGGTCCGTCCATGACCACGACATGACCGCTGCCGGATTCGCCGAGGAACATGGCTTCGCCAGCCCATTGGATGCGTGCCTTCATCGCCAAGACTCCACTGTCTAAAAAAGGGTCGCCAGCTTAGCACAGGGCCCTTGGTTGGCAGCGCTTCGCCTTCCTAGGACATAACCATCTGCGTCGTAGGCAAATTCTCGAATCCTGAAGGAATGCGTCTGTTAAGCTGACGCCAAATCAATGGCGTATCGCCAGCTTTGCAGCGAATAAAAGGACCGCAGGCTTCGCCAGCGCCTACAAAAAAACAAACATACCGTGCAGTCTTTTCGGGATACAACCATGGTTGCTATTACCCCCACACCCAAAATCAAGAACCTCGACAAACTGTTGATGCACTGCCAACGCCGTCGCTATGCCGCCAAGAGCAACATCATTTGTGCCGGTGACCGCTCGGACACGCTGTTTTTCATCATCAAAGGTTCGGTGACCATCCTGATTGAGGATGACGACGGCCGTGAAATGATCATTGCCTACCTCAACTCCGGGGACTTTTTCGGCGAGCTGGGTCTGTTTGAGCAAGCGGGGCTGGAACAGGAGCGCAGCGCCTGGGTGCGCGCCAAAGTCGAATGCGAAGTCGCGGAAATCAGCTACGCGAAATTCCGCGAGCTGTCCCAACAAGATCCAGACATTCTTTACGTACTCAGCGGACAAATCGCACAGCGCCTGCGCAATACCACGCGCAAGGTCGGCGACCTGGCGTTCTTCGACGTGACTGGTCGCGTTGCGCGCTGCCTGCTGGAGCTGTGTAAGCAACCAGACGCCATGACTCACCCGGACGGCATGCAGATCAAAGTGACCCGTCAGGAAATCGGCCGGATTGTCGGTTGTTCCCGCGAAATGGTCGGCCGCGTGCTCAAGGATCTGGAGGAGCGCAATCTGGTCGACGTCAAGGGCAAGACCATGGTGGTCTTCGGTACGCGCTAAGCTCGAAAACCAGGACCCGAGAATTTAAGCTCCGAGCATGTCTGCCAGCAACTGTCGGTACAGCGTATCGAGCCGTTCCAGTGCATCAGGAGCGGCAAACTTTTCATGCAGGGCGATGTGGCTTTCAGCGCGAACCCGCTGCTCCAGGCCACAGGCTTCGTTAAAACGATTGACCGCCGCCACCATCGACTCTCGCTCGTCATCGATCAACATCGCCCCATGCACCAGGCCGACCGGACGCTGACCGCCCTTGCTCTGGCGCCACCGCTGGGCGGTGCCGACCATCTTTCGACCATCAAGGTTGACGTTGAAACGGCCGTCGCAGAACGCGCCCTCAATTTCGCCCAACGACGAAGTGCCGCCCAGCTCATCGAGTAACTGACAGATCGGATCGCACAGACGCCGGTAGCCGGTTTCAATGCGGTTCAGATCGCTTTCACTGCGTGGCGGGGCATAAACCAGTGCAATGTTGATGGTCGAGGCCGATTGCGGCACTGGTTCACCGCCGGTTTCGCGCAGCAATACCGGCCAGCCGGCGGCAGCGGAGACTTCGCAGGCATCCTCGAACTGTGGCAGACGATTCAAGCGACGAGGCATGACCAATGCGCGGTCAGTGGGTTGCCAGAACAGCAGACCGAATTCCGACTCACCGGTGCACACATGGGCCAGCAGGTCCTGCTCGGCGAGCAGGCCGGCTTCGATGGTCAGGGGGATTGGTGAGGTCATAAGGTCTTCCATAGGACGGTCAGTCTGTGGTGCATCTTATGCCGCCTTCGCGAGCAAGCCCGCTCCCACAGTGGATTCGCGTTGTCTGGATGAACGCGGACTAATGTGGGAGCGGGCTTGCTCGCGAAGGGAGCGCCCCGATTTTCAATCAGTCGAGCGTAGAACCGCTCACTGGAATGCCACGCTCGGGAAAGAACAGGCGCTGCAGTTCGGTACCCGGGCTTTCGGCGCGCATGAACGCTTCGCCGACCAGGAACGCATACACGTCGCTGATTTCCATCAGCTCGACATCGGCCCGGTTAAGAATGCCACTCTCGGTAATTACCAGACGATCACGCGGGATACGCGGCAACAGGTCGAGGGTGGTTTCCAGATTGACTTCGAAAGTGTGCAGGTTGCGGTTGTTCACGCCCACCAGCGGCGTGTCGAGTGTCTTCAAAGCCCGCTCCAGCTCATCACCGTCGTGGACTTCCACCAGCACATCGAGACCGACGCTTTTGGCTACAGCCGCCAGCTCGGCCATTTTCACGTCATCCAGTGCGGAAACGATCAACAGCACGCAGTCAGCACCCAGCGCACGGGACTCGACGATCTGATACGGATCGATCATGAAATCCTTGCGGATCACCGGCAGCTTGCATGCCGCCCGAGCCTGTTGCAGATACGCATCGGCGCCCTGGAAGTAATCGATGTCGGTGAGCACCGACAGGCAAGTCGCCCCGCCCTTTTCGTAACTTTTGGCGATGTCGGCGGGAACGAAGTTCTCGCGAATCACGCCTTTGCTTGGCGAAGCCTTCTTGATTTCAGCAATGACCGCCGGCTGTTTCGTCTTGGCCTGATCGATCAATGCCTTGGCGAAACCACGGGGTGCATCGGCCGCCTTGGCCAGATTTTCCAGCTCCGCCAGGCTCACACGGGCGCTACGCTCGGCGACTTCCTGAACTTTGCGGGCCAGAATATTTTCTAGAACCGTCGGCACACTCATCCCTCATTCTCCACTTTGAATACCGCGGTAAATGCACCCAATTCCTCAAGTTTTTCCCGAGCGAGGCCTGTGTGCAGCGCATCGTGCGCCAGGGCAACGCCTTCTTTCAAACTGCTGGCAACATCAGCGGCGTACAGCGCGGCACCGGCATTAAGCACGATCATCTCGGCGGCTTTCTGACCGTTTTCGGTCTTGCGCTTGCCCAAGGCATCGCGGATCAGCTCAAGGGAGGCCGCCGGACTTTCCACTGCCAGACCGTGCAGGCTCTGGCTCTTCATCCCCAAGTCTTCGGGTTCGACCCAAAACTCGGTGATCTGGTCATTCTTCAATTCAGCCACAAAGGTCGGAGCCGCCAGACTGAACTCGTCCAGGCCATCCTTCGAATGCACCACCAGCACGTGTTTGCTACCCAGACGCTGCAAAACTTCCGCCAATGGCCGGCACAACGCCTGACTGAACACACCCACCACCTGATGTTTCACTCCGGCCGGATTCGTAAGCGGGCCGAGCATGTTGAACAAGGTGCGCAAGCCCAGCTCACGGCGCGGGCCGGCGGCGTGTTTCATGGCGCTATGGTGAGTCTGGGCAAACATGAAACCGATGCCGACGTTGTCGATGCAACGCGCCACCTGAACCGGCGTCAGGTTCAGGTAGATACCTGCGGCTTCCAGCAGGTCGGCGCTGCCGCTTTTGCCCGACACCGCACGGTTACCGTGCTTGGCCACGGTGCAACCGGCCGCGGCAACGACAAACGAAGAAGCGGTGGAAACGTTGAAAATGTTCGCACCGTCGCCGCCGGTGCCGACCACATCGACCACGCCGTCGAGGGTGTTGAGTTCAACCTTGTCCGCCAACTCGCGCATCGCCGTCACGGCGCCGACGATCTCATCGATACTTTCGCTCTTCATGCGCATGGCCATCATGAACGCACCGATCTGCGCATCCGTGCATTGCCCGGTCATGATTTCGCGCATGACATCGCGCATCTCATCGGTAGTGAGGTCGAGGTGGCCGACGATACGGCTCAGGGCTGTCTTGATATCCATGAAAAGTCCTTAGCGCGTGCCGCCGGTTTGTTTGAGGAAGTTGGCGAACAATTCGTGTCCCTGTTCGGTGAGGATAGACTCAGGGTGGAACTGCACACCTTCGATGTTCAGCGTTTTGTGGCGCAGGCCCATGATCTCGTCGACCGAGCCGTCTTCGAGCTGGGTCCAGGCGGTCAGCTCCAGGCAATCGGGCAGGGTTTCGCGCTTGACGATCAGCGAGTGGTAGCGGGTGACCGTCAGCGGGCGATTCAGGCCTTCGAACACGCCCTTGTCCTCGTGGAATACCGGGCTAGTCTTACCATGCATGACTTGACGGGCACGGACCACATCACCACCAAAGGCTTGCCCGATGGATTGGTGCCCCAGGCAAACACCGAGAATCGGCAACTTGCCGGCGAAGTGCTTGATCGCTTCGATGGAAATACCGGCTTCGGTCGGAGTGCAAGGACCGGGCGACACGACGATGCGCTCAGGGTTGAGAGCTTCGATTTCGGCAATGGTGAGTTCATCGTTGCGCACGACCTTGACCTCGGAGCCCAGCTCGCCAAGGTATTGCACAACGTTGTAAGTAAAAGAGTCGTAGTTATCGATCATCAGCAACATGGCGTTAAGAACCTCTTGAATTCACTGACTTTTAAGACGGCCTTCGAATGATTTACCCGCAGTGCGCTGCGCTTTGTCAGGTGCTGGAGTGGCGCCAGCAAAGCGGCATTTCATACAGGTAAAGAAGGCAAAGCGGTACAGGTCCGGCCAGGCCGGCAGAAAAGATTCAGGCGCGCCAACGCCAACGGGCGTGTGCCTTGATGACTTGATCCAGGAGTTTGCTGACGATCAACACGGGGAAGGTCTCATTCATACGTCTCGGCACAGTAACTTAGCTGGGCAGAGCGTGCAATATGGCCGGGGCGACAGCTCGCGAAACAATCAAAGGGTTCGCGACAGATGGCAAAGGGCCGGAAGTTTTTGGTACTGTCGTTTCGTTTACAACAACAATAAATAAACGGACTTGCTCATGATCAAACAGACGTTGTTTGTACCGCTCGCCGGATGCCTGCTCGCTGCTGCCTGTTCCCAGGCGATCGCCGCGCCCAACCCGTATTCGAATTTCGTCGTCTTTGGCGACAGCCTCAACGATGCCGGGCAGTTTACCGACACGGGCGGCCCTGCCGGTGCGACCCAGCGTTTTACCAACCGGACCGGGCCGGTCTACCTGGATGGCAGTGGTGAATTTCGCTCGCTGAATTCCACGCAATTGTTGGGCGGACGTCTCGGTTTCTCAGCAGATCAGACCGCCGCCTCGACGTCGGCTGTACGCGCCAATGAAGGGCTGGTGGATGGCAACAACTGGGCCGTGGGCGGTTACCGCACCGACGAGATTCTGGATTCGATCACTACCGAATCCGCCACGGGCGAACGCACCCGACCAGGCTATCTGCCGACGAACAATTTCCGCGCCGATCCGAATGCGCTGTATTACATCTCCGGGGGCGGCAACGACTTCCTCCAAGGCCGCGTACTCAATACCGCCCAGGCCAATACCGCGGCGAATCAACTGGCCGACAGCGTGCAGACCCTGCAAACCGCCGGCGCCAAATACATCGTGGTCTGGCTGCTGCCCGACCTTGGATTGACGCCCGCCGTCAATGGCACTCCATTACAAGCCTCGATCTCACAGCTGAGTACCGACTTTAATCAACAGTTGGTCACACGCCTGGCGGGGATCAATGCCGAAATTATCCCGCTGAACATTCCACTGCTGCTGCAGGAAACCTTCGCCGACCCGGCGCGTTTCGGTCTCGCCACCGGCCAGAACCTGACGGCCACCTGTTTTAGCGGCAGCGGTTGTACGGAGAACGCCGTGTATGGCATCAACAGTGCCACCCCGGACCCGAGCAAGCTGATTTATAACGACTCGGTTCACCCCACCGAAGCCGGACAAAAGCTGATAGCCGACTACGCCTATTCCTTGCTGTCGGCGCCTTGGGAACTGACGCTGCTGCCGGAAATGGCCCACGCCACCTTACGCGCCCATCAGGATGAACTGCGTAGCCAGTGGCAATCCGACTGGGAGAACTGGCAGGCCGTCGGCCAGTGGCGCGCGATTGTCGCCGGCGGTGGCCAGCATCTGGATGTCGATAGCCAAAGCAGCGGCGCCAGCGCCGATGGCAGCGGCTACAACCTGAATATCGGCGGCAGCTATCGCCTCAATGAAGCCTGGCGCGTGGGTGTGGCAGCAGGCTTCTATCGTCAGAACCTGGACGCCGGTAGTAACGATTCGGACTACAAACTCAATAGCTATCTGGCGACCGCCTTCGCCCAGTTTCAGCAGAATCGCTGGTGGGCCGATGCCGCATTGACCGGTGGCAAACTGGATTACGACAACCTCGAACGCAAATTCGACCTGGGCGTCAGCGAAGGTGGGGAAAAGGGTGATACCGATGGCCACCTCTGGGCCTTCAGCACTCGCCTAGGCTATGACATTGCGCAACCGGGCAGCGAATGGCATCTGTCACCGTTCATCAGCGCCGATTACGCCAAAGTGGAAGTCGACGGCTACTCGGAAAACAGCAACCGCTCCACGGCGCTGACCTTTGATGATCAGACCCGAGACTCGAAACGCCTGGGTGTCGGTTTGCAAGGAAAGTACAACTTCACCCGTCAGACCCAGGTATTTGGCGAATATGCCTACGAACGCGAATACGAAGATGACGTTCAGAAGGTAAACATCGCCCTCAACAGCCTGCCGGCGAACGACTTTACGCTGGAAGGTTATACGCCGCAGAGTCACTTGAACCGCGTGAGCCTGGGGGTCAGCCACAAGTTGACCGCCGACCTGGCGCTGCGTGGTGGTTACACGTTCCGCAAGGATGATGACTTTACCCAACAGGGCATCAGCGTTGGGGTGGCGCTGGATTTCTAAACCGCAGGCAATAAAAAACGCGGAGCCCTCACAGGCGCCGCGTTTTTTATGGTGGTGAGATCCATGTGGGAGCGAGCCTGCTCGCGACAGCGATGAACCAGGCAACATCAATGTCAGCAGTGCAGGCCCCATCGCGAGCAGGCTCGCTCCCACAGGTATTGCATGAACTCAGGTGTCCGGCGTCTGCTCGGCCAGGGCTACCGCACGGAACATGGCGCGGCGCTTGTTCAGGGTTTCTTCCCATTCCAGTGCCGGCACAGAGTCGGCGACGATGCCGCCACCGGCCTGCACGTGCAGTTCGCCGTTCTTGATCACTGCGGTACGGATCGCAATCGCGGTGTCCATGTTGCCGTTCCAGGCGAAGTAACCGACCGCGCCGCCATAGACGCCACGCTTGACCGGTTCCAGCTCGTCGATGATTTCCATCGCGCGAATCTTCGGCGCGCCAGACAAGGTGCCAGCAGGCAGGATCGCCCGCAGTGCGTCCATCGCCGTCAGCCCGGCCTTTAATTGGCCGGTAACGTTGGACACGATGTGCATCACGTTGGAATAACGCTCGATCACCATCTTCTCGGTGAGTTTCACCGAACCGATTTCCGAAACCCGACCAGTGTCGTTGCGGCCCAGATCGATCAGCATCAAGTGCTCGGCGATTTCCTTGTCGTCCGACAGCAGGTCTTTTTCCAGCGCCACGTCAGCCTCTTCGTTGGCACCTCGCGGACGAGTGCCGGCAATCGGGCGCACGGTGATCAGGTTGTCTTCGACCCGCACCAATACTTCCGGCGAACTGCCGACGACGTGGAAGTCGCCGAAGTTGAAGAAGTACATGTAAGGCGTCGGGTTGAAGCAGCGCAGCGCCCGATACAGATCGATAGGCGCAGCCTTGAAGTCGATCGACATACGCTGGGACGGCACGACCTGCATGCAGTCACCGGCCAGGATGTATTCCTTGATGGTGTCGACGGCTTTTTCGTAATCGTTCTGGGTGAAGCTCGAGCGGAACACCGGATCAGCAGACTGTTGCTTGCTGAAATCCAGGCCACGGCGCGGGGTAATCGGCTGACGGAGTTGTTCGAGCAGCGCTTGCAGACGCGCCTGACCTTGTTCGAAGGCGTCTTCCTGCGATGGATCGGCCAGGACAATCGCGTGCATTTTGCCGGCGAGGTTGTCGAACACCACCACCGCATCGGACACCATCAGCAGAATGTCCGGTACGCCCAGTGGGTCCGGGTTCGGGCATTTGCCCAGACGCTTCTCCACATAGCGCACGCAGTCATAACCGAAGTAGCCCACCAGACCACCATTGAAGCGCGGCAGACCGGCGATGGTCGGCACGTTGTAACGCGCCTTGAAGGCTTCGACGAAGGCCAATGGGTCTTCAACGTCGTGGCTTTCGATCTCGACGCCGTCGTGGGTCACGCTGACGTGGTGATCGTGAACCCGCAGCACGGTGCGGCACGGCAGGCCAATGATCGAATAACGGCCCCATTTCTCGCCGCCCTGCACCGACTCCAGCAGGTAGGAATTGGGCTCGTCGGCCAGTTTCAGGTAGATCGACAACGGCGTGTCGAAGTCGGCCAGGGTTTCGCAGGCAAGCGGGATGCGGTTGTAGCCGGCAGCGGCCAAACGCAGGAATTCTTCGCGGATCATGAGGTGCCTCGTGGCTTGAGGGTCTAACGGTCAGGTGTGCAAACGCGCCGGTACGCCGGCCAGGATCAAGTCAGGCGCGCCAACGCCAGCGGGCCAGGGCCTTGATGACTTTCATCCAGAGTTTGCGAGTGACCACCACGATGGCGTTTCCAGGAGGGGATTGAACAGCGTCGGGCAACGTTATCTCAGCGGCCGGATCCAGGCAACCGGGAATTAGTTTGCGCAGATCATCGATCACCAGCGCCGGCGATTCTTCGGCGATTGGCCGACCGTGGTTATAGCCGTAACTGAGGGCCACGCATTTGACCCCCGCCGCTTTCGCCGCCAGCACGTCGCTGCGCGAGTCGCCGACGAACAACGATTGGGACGCTGGAATGTTGGCCATTTTCATCACGAAAAACAGCGCGGCCGGGTCGGGTTTCTTATTCGGTAGAGTGTCGCCACCGATGATCCATTTGAAGTAACGGCCGATCTTCATCTGATCCAGCAGCGGCGCGACGAAGCGTTCCGGCTTATTGGTGATCAGCGCCATTTCGACGCCTTGTTTGTTCAGCCACTTGAGGGTGTCACGCACGCCGGGGTAAACCACCGTCAGTTCGTGACCGTCCTCATAAAAGCCGTTGAACAATTCCAGGGCATGCTCAGCCTCGACCTCATCGACACCCTCGGCGTCGATGTGGTTGGCCAAGGCCCGGCGCACCAGCACGTGCACGCCGTTGCCGACCCACTCCCGTACCGCTTCGATACCGGCAGGTTGGCGCCCGAGTTTGAGCAGCATGTTATCCACGGCCGCCGCGAGGTCGGGGACTGAATCGACCAGCGTGCCATCCAGATCGAACATCACCAGCCGCGGCAGACGCCCGGGGAACAGCTGCTCAAAACCGCTCATGGGCGAGCCAGCGCCAGTTCGGAGCGCATTTTTTCAATCACTTCCTGATAGTTCGGCGCATTAAAGATCGCCGAGCCGGCCACGAAGGTGTCGGCGCCCGCCGCAGCGATTTCGCGAATGTTGTTCACATTCACGCCACCGTCGATTTCCAGGCGGATATCACGACCGGAGGCATCGATCAGTGCCCGCGCTTCACGCAGCTTGTCGAGCGTGCCGGGAATGAACTTCTGCCCGCCGAAGCCCGGGTTGACACTCATCAGGAGGATCATGTCGACCTTGTCCATCACGTACTTGAGCACGTCCAGCGGGGTCGCCGGGTTGAACACCAGGCCCGCCTTGCAGCCGCCCTCGCGGATCAGTTGCAGGGAACGGTCGACGTGCTGCGTGGCTTCCGGGTGGAAAGTAATGTAGGTCGCACCGGCTTCGATGAAGTCTCCGACGATGCGGTCCACCGGGCTGACCATCAAGTGCGCATCGATCGGCGCGGTCACGCCGTACTTGCGCAGCGCGGCACACACCATCGGGCCGATGGTCAGGTTTGGCACGTAGTGGTTGTCCATGACATCGAAGTGCACGAAGTCGGCGCCGGCGGCCAGGACGTTGTCCACTTCCTCGCCCAGGCGGGCGAAGTCGGCGGAGAGAATCGACGGAGCAATGACGAAGGGCTGCATGACGCACCTTTTTTGAGCAGAATCACGATGGCGCGCATTGTATACCTCATGCTTTGACGCGCGCACCGTGCTGCGATGATTGGGTACTAATAGGCCGCTCGGTAGATCTTCTCGATATCGACGGTACTCAACTTGCGCGGATTGTTACGCATCAGGCGCTCAATCCCAGCGGCTTCCACGGCCATGGCCGGGATCGCATCCTCGGGCACTCCGAAACTGCGCAGGCCCAGCGGGATTTCTACCGCTGCACACAGCTCGGTCATCGCCTCCACGGCTTTGTCCGCCGCTTCGTTGGCGCTCAGATGAGCGGTCTTCACCCCCATGGCCTCGGCAATATCCTGCATGCGCTCCACGCAAGCCATCTTGTTCCAGGTCATGACATACGGCAGCAGCAAGGCATTGCTGACGCCATGGGCAATGTTGAAACGCCCGCCCAGTGGATACGCCAACGCATGCACCGCGCCGACCCCGGCATTGCCGAACGCCATGCCGGCCATCAGGCTGGCGGTGGCCATGTCTTCGCGGGCTTGCAGATGGGATGGATTGGCGTAGGCCTTGGGCAGTGCTTTGGTAATCAGTTTGATCGCGCCAATGGCCAGGGCATCGGTGATTGGCGAGGCATTGAGCGACAGGTAGGACTCGATGGCGTGCACCAGCGCATCGACGCCACTGGCAGCGGTGACACTGCGCGGGCAGGTCAGGGTCATTTGCGGGCTGATCAGTGCCACGTCCGGCAACAGGTAATCGCTGACAATACCTTTCTTCAGTTGCGCGATCTTGTCGGAGAGGATGGCCACGTTGGTCACTTCTGAACCGGTACCGGCAGTGGTCGGGATAGCAATCAGCGGCGGGCCTTTGCGCGGCACCTGATCGATGCCGAACAAGTCTTCCAGGGCGCCGTGGTAACCGGCATAGGCTGCAACACTCTTGGCGATGTCGATGGCACTGCCGCCACCGAGGCCGATCAGTCCGTCATGCCCGCCTTCACGGTAAACCCGCATGCAATCTTCGACGATGGCGATTTCCGGATCCGGCAGCACCCGGTCGAAAATCTCGTAACTGCGCTCGCCCAGCTGCGCCAGCGCCAGCTCTACCGTGCCGGACTTGACCAGTGCAGCATCGGTGACGATCAGCGGGTTATCGATGTCCAGACGTGTGAGCTCAGCCGCCAGTTGCTCGATGGCACCTGCGCCAGTGATCAGTTTGTGAGCGATTTTGAAAGAGGAAAGACTCATGTGCGCAGCCTCTTATAGATAGGGGAGCTGGGCACAATAGTAGCTGGGGATTGGGGTTTGTCTGCTATTCAGGTCATGAATAACCATGCCCGCAACCTACCGATCGTTCCCACGCTCCGCGTGGGAATGCCTCAACGGACGCTCCGCGTTCTCGATGGGACGCGGAGCGTCCCGGGCTGCATTCCCACGCGGAGCGTGGGAACGATCATCTGGCCGTCAGACCTGCGCGGTACGCAGTTTTTCGCTACGCCCACGCAGCCATTCCAGTGTCAGCAACAGGACCACCGAGAACGCAATCAGCAGCGTCGCGGCAGCGGCAATCGTCGGGCTGAGGTTTTCACGGATGCCGCTGAACATCTGCCGAGGCAAGGTCGCTTGTTCGGGACCTGCGAGGAACAGCGTCACCACCACTTCATCGAATGAGGTGGCGAAGGCAAACAGCGCACCGGAAATCACGCCCGGCGCAATCAACGGCAAGGTCACCCGCCGGAATGCGGTCAACGGCGAAGCCCCCAGGCTTGCAGCGGCCCGTACCAGGTTCTGGTTAAACCCCTGCAACGTCGCCGATACCGTGATGATCACAAACGGCACACCCAAGACGGCGTGCACGACGATCAGCGAGGTATAGCTGTTGCCAAACCCCAGTGGGGCAAAGGTCAGGTAACTGGCCACACCAATGATCACAACCGGCACCACCATCGGCGAAATCACCAGCGCCATCACCAGCGGTTTGCCCGGGAAATCGCCCCGGGTCAGGCCGATCGCTGCCAGCGTACCGAAGATCATCGCCAGCACGGTCGCCGCCGGAGCCACGATCATGCTGTTCTTCAAAGAACGCATCCATTCCGCCGAAGCAAAGAAGTCCTGGTACCAGTGCAGCGAGAAGCCTTGCAGCGGATAGACCAGAAAACTCCCCGAGTTGAACGACAGCGGAATGATCACCAGCACCGGCAGGATCAGGAACAACAAAATCAAGCCGCAGAGAATCCGCAAGCTGTAGAACCACACCCGTTCGATGGGCGACATGTAAGGACTCAGCATTTCATTCTCCCCTTAGCTCAGGCGCAGGCGACTGGCGCCCACCAGCCAGCTGTAAATCAGATAAAGCACCACCGTCGCCAGCAGCAACAGCCCACCGAGCGCGGTCGCCATGCCCCAGTTGATGCTGGTGTTGGTGTAGAAGGCGACGAAATAGCTGACCATCTGATCGTTCGGGCTGCCCAGCAACGCCGGGGTGATGTAGTAGCCGATGGCGAGGATGAACACCAACAGGCAACCGGCGCCGACACCGGCATAGGTCTGTGGGAAATACACCCGCCAGAAACTGGCGAACGGGTGGCAACCGAGGGAAATCGCCGCGCGCATGTAAGTCGGCGAGATGCCTTTCATTACGCTGTAGATCGGCAGAATCATGAATGGCAGCAGGATGTGCACCATCGAGATGTAAACCCCGGTGCGGTTGAACACCAGCTCCAGCGGCTTATCGATAATGCCCATGGCCATCAGCCCGCTGTTGATCAAACCGCCCGATTGCAGCAACACGATCCACGCGGCGACCCGCACCAGAATCGAGGTCCAGAACGGCAACAGCACCAGAATCATCAACAGGTTGCTTTGCCGCGACGGCAGGTTCGCCAGCAGGTAGGCCAGTGGATAGGCCAGCACCAGGCAGATCACGGTGATGATCAGGCCCATCCAGAAGGTCCGGGCAAAGATATCGAGGTAGATCGCCTGATCGGGGGTGGCCGGGGCCAGCTCACCGAGGTCGTCGATACGGTGATCGACAGCGGCCAGCAGGTAATAAGGCGTCACATTACTGGTATTGCGGCGCACGACCTGCCAATAGGCCGGATCGCCCCAACGCTCGTCCAGCGCTTCGAGCGCTTCCTTATAGGAAGTCGGCTCGGTGGCGAACGGCAAGGCGCGTGCGGTTTTGGTCAGCAGGCTGCGGTAGCCGGCCAACTCCATGTTCAAGCGCTTGGACAAGTCACCCAAGGTCTGATTCTTGCGGGCTTCGGCGAGGTCTTCGCTGGCGGCCTTATACACAGGCTCTGCCGGCAGGCCTCGGCCATCCCAGCTGGCGATGGCTGCCACGGTACGCGGCATGGCGCCAACCACTTCGGGGTTACCGACGCTTTTGTAGAGCAGCGCCACGATCGGTACCAGGAACACCAGCAACAGAAACAGCACCAACGGCGCGATCAAGGCTTGAGCTTTCCAGCGGTTGATCCGCTCGGCGTGCTTGAGCCGCTGCTTCAAGGTGGGGTCAGTGCCCGCGTTCACGGGAACGGCGATAGCCATGGCGTACTCCGGAAATCTTTGATCGTTACAGAGGCGAAAAACGCCGCCTCGAACTTTTGGTACTGATCGTTCCCACGCTCTGCGTGGGAACGCATCCAGTGACGCTCTGCGTCACAGGGACGCGGAGCGTCCCGGGCGGCATTCCCACGCAGAGCGTGGGAACGATCATCCGGTGAACCGTCGTCCCGTATAGCGTGGTTACTTCGCAGCCCAGGAATTGAAACGCTGCTCCAGTTGCTCGCCGTTGTCAGCCCAGAAGCTGACGTCGATCTGCACCTGGTTGGCGATGTTTTCCGGGGTGGTCGGCATGTCTTTCAGGACATCCTTGGACAGCAACGGCACGGCTTGGGTGTTGGCCGGGCCGTAGGCGATGTTTTCCGAGTAGGTCTTCTGCTGCTGCGGAGCTACCGAGAACGCGATGAATTTCTTCGCTGCTTCAGCACGGGTCTTGTCCAGACCTTTTGGAATCGCCCATGCGTCAAAGTCGTAGATACCGCCGTTCCACACCACTTTCAGGTTGCTTTCTTTCTGTACCGCCGCGATCCGGCCGTTGTAGGCCGAGCTCATGACCACGTCACCGGAGGCGAGGTATTGCGGCGGTTGAGCGCCGGCTTCCCACCACTGAATGCTTGGTTTGAGCTCATCGAGTTTCTTGAACGCACGATCCTGACCATCCTTGCCGGCCAGTACTTTGTAGACGTCTTTCGGCGCAACGCCGTCAGCCATCAGTGCGAATTCCAGGGTGTACTTGGCGCCTTTACGCAAGCCACGTTTGCCCGGGAATTTCTTGGTGTCCCAGAAATCCACCCAACTGGTCGGTGCGGAAGCCAGTTTGTCGGCGTTGTAGGCCAGCACGGTCGACCACACGAAGAAGCCCACGCCGCATGGCTGGATGGCGCCTTTGACGTAGTCTTCGGTCTTGCCGAACAACTTCGGATCAAGCTGCTCGAACATGTCCTCGTCGCAACCACGGGACAGTTCTGGCGATTCAACTTCTACCAGGTCCCAGGACACGCTCTTGGTGTCGACCATGGCTTTGACCTTGGCCATCTCGCCGTTGTACTCGCCCGCCACGATCTTGCCGTTGCCCGCCGCTTCCCACGGTGCGTAGAAGGCTTTGACCTGCGCCGCCTTGTTCGCCCCGCCAAAGGACACCACAGTCAGGTCCGGGCCCGCCGCCATTGCTTGTGCCGCACCGATCATGCCCATGACCAAAGCGGTGAATTTCAGGGATCTCAACATTTATTGTTCTCTCCACGTGCAGGGTTGGTGTTGGTGAAGCAGGGGGCGATCAATGCGCCTCTAAAAGTGGGTCGAGCGCGCGAACGTGTTCGACCTGCCAGCCAAGCGGTACCACGTCGCCGACAGCGAGCGCGGGATCGAGCTCGGCAATCGGTTGTTTCACGAAGAAGTCGGTCTTGCCGCAGACTTCCAGACGAACCCGGACGTGGTCGCCCAGATAGATGAATTCCGCCACCCGCCCCGAGAAGCGGTTGACGCAGGATTCGCTCGAACCATTGAGACTCACGCGCTCCGGGCGAATCGACAGCGTGACGGGTTCGCCGGTCTTGCCAACATTGACCGCCAGCGCTTCAACCTTTTCACCGCGACCGAGCTCGACTACGCAGCGGTCTCCGGTGTGGCTGTGCAAGCGACCATTGAGACGGTTGTTCTCGCCGATGAAGTTGGCGACGAAGGTGTTTTTCGGTTCTTCATAGAGGGAGCGCGGTGGTGCGATCTGCTGGATCTCGCCCTGGTGGAACACCGCCACACGGTCAGACATGGTCAGGGCTTCGCCCTGGTCGTGGGTCACGTAGACCACGGTCACACCGAGGCGCTGGTGCAGGTGTTTGATTTCCATCTGCATGTGTTCGCGCAGTTGTTTGTCCAGTGCGCCGAGAGGTTCATCCATCAGCACCAGTTGCGGTTCGAACACCAACGCACGGGCCAAGGCCACACGCTGTTGCTGGCCGCCGGACAGTTGCGCTGGATAACGCTGGGCGAAGGTGTCGAGCTGAACCATGCTCAAAACACGTTTGACCCGGTCACTGACATCATTCTTGTTCAAGCCGCGCACGGTCAGCGGGAACGCCAGGTTCTCGGCGACCGTCATGTGCGGGAACAACGCGTAGTTTTGGAACACCATACCGATGTCGCGTTTATGCGGCGGCACGTTGTTGATGGAACGCCCGGCCAGCTGAATTTCCCCGGCGGTCGGCGTTTCGAAACCGGCGAGCATCATCAGACTGGTGGTCTTGCCGGAGCCGGACGGCCCGAGCAAGGTGAGGAATTCGCCTTTGCGAATATCCAGGTTGAGGTCTTTGACGATCAGGTTCTCGCCGTCGTAGCTCTTTTGCACTCCACGAAAGCTGACCAGAATATCGCTGGCCCCTGCGCTTGAATCAACCTGGCTCATACCCACACCTTTGTTATTGATGACTGCTGTGGACTAAGCCTAGTGGACGCTGGGAGGGGCGCAAATCGGGGCGCAGGAGAGAATCGCCTCAGCCGGATGGAAGATTGGGGGTAGGGATTGCCCTACAAGGATGGCGGGGATGGATAGGAGCAGCGGCAAGCTTGAAGCTGCAAGCCGCAAGAACGGGTAAAAGCGGCTTTGTGAGCATGTCGCAAATGGACATGCCACAACAATCCCGTAGGAGCGAGGCTTGCCCGCGAAGGCGCCCTCACTGACGCTGAAAGCTTCGCGGGCAAGCCTCGCTCCTACGGGAGATCGTGTTCAGAATCAGAGGAGCTTGTGCTCCATTGCGTACTTCACCAGTTCGGCCAGGGAGGTGATGTTGAGTTTTTGCATCAGTCGCGCCTTGTGGGTGCTGATGGTTTTGCTGCTCAGGGCCAGTTGCTGGGCGATGTCGTTGACGTTGGCGCCTTGGGCCAGGCGTTCGAACACCGAGAACTCACGCTCCGACAGCAACGAGTGCAACGGCCGCGAATCCGTCAGGCCGACTTCGAAGACCATGCGGTCGGCCAGGTCCGGGTCGATGTATCGCCCGCCCGACGCGACTTTGCGGATTGCCGTCAGCAACAATGCCGGATCGCTGTCCTTGGTCGCATAGCCTGCGGCGCCAACCTTCAACGCCCGAGCGGCCATTTGCGCTTCGTCATGCATCGACAACACCAGAATCGCCGGGGGATTGTTCAAGGCGCGAATCCGCGGAATCGCTTCCAGGCCGTTGACCCCTGGCATGGAGATATCCAGCAACACCACTTCGCAGGGAACATGGCGCAAGGTCTCGAGCAACTGCTCGCCATTGCTCGCCTCCCCTACCACCAGCAAGTCCTTGGCCAGGCCGATCAATTGCTTGATGCCTTCGCGAACGATGGTGTGGTCTTCGGCTACCAGTACACGGATCACGTTCTTCTCCATTCTTCTTATGTCAGAGCCAGGATCTATCGCGGGCAAGCCCGCTCCCACAGTGATTTGGGGGTGTCAAAGATCTGTGCACTTACACAAACCCCTGTGGGAGCGGGCTTGCCCGCGAAGGCGCCAGCTCAAACAACACAAAACCATCAGGCTTCATCCAGCGGCACTCTTACCGTCAGGGTCGTACCCTCCCCCGGCTCACTCTCAAGTGATAACTGCCCGCCCATGATCAACACCCGCTCACGCATGCCGACCACTCCAAAGGATGTCGGCCTGCCAGTGACGGCGACAAATCCTACGCCATCATCGCTAACAGTCAGGCAAAGTTCATCGCCCTCAAGGGCCAGCGTCAGTTCAACAGTATGCGCCTGGGCGTGGCGCATGACATTGGTCAGCGCTTCCTGAAGGATCCGGAACAGCCCGATGGCCTTGGCATCGCTGAGCACCGGCAAGTTATCCGGCACCTGCACCAGACACGGGATCTGCGTGCGCGCCTCGAACCGCCGGGCCTGCCATTCAATGGCCGAGGCAATCCCGGCATCGAGAATCGGCGGCCGTAGCGCTGTGGCCACATCGCGCACCAGTTGAAACAGCTGCGCGATCAACCGCTTCATGCTGTTCAAGCGCTCATGCAGGCCCGGATCGAGCTGGGCGTAGGCCAATTCGCACATGGACGTTTCCAGCTTCAACACGGTCAGCATCTGACCCAATTCGTCGTGAACTTCCCGGGCGATGCGGGCCTTTTCCTCTTCCCGAACGCTCTCCAGGTGGGCGGACAACTCGCGCAATTGCTCACGGGAACTGGCCAGTTCCAGTTCGATGCGCTTGCTCTCGGTGATGTCCCAGACGATCCCGTCCCAGACATAGGCGCCGTCTTCGAGGCGGCGAGTGATGGCCTTGATCTCGGCCCAGCGCTGCTCGCCCTGACGGGTCAGAATCCGCCCCTGCCACGACCAGTCACTGTCGGTGTCCAGTGCATGGTCCTGAGTCTGGTGATAACTGGCTTTGTCATCCGGATGCACCAGGCTGCGCAAGCCTTTGTCGCGATGGGCCAGCGTGGCCGGCGAGTAGCCCACCAGGCTCTCGCTGCCTTCACTGATGTAGGCAAAGTCGATCTGCCCGGTCACCGGCGCGCGCTCCAGACGAAAGACCAGGCCGGGGACGTTGGCGGCGATCCCTTGCAGGCGCGCTTCGCTTTCCTGCAACGCGGCCAGGGCGCGACGACGCTCGGTGACGTCATTGAGGTAAACCACCAGGTATTCACCATCGCGAAAACGCAAGAAGCTCAACGAAACATCCGCCGGCAGAATACTGCCATCGGCTCGCACGCAATTGGTCTCGAAGCTTTGCGGCGCTTCGTCACTGGCCCGGGCGCGTTTCCACAGGCTCAGCCAGCGGTCCATGTGCAAGCCGGGTTCGAAGTCGATCAATGGCCGATCAATGATCCCGCCCACCGGGTAGCCGAGCATGGTTTCAGCCGCCCGGTTGGCATAGCGCACATGGCTGTCCCAGTTGACCCAAAGGATGCCGACGGTGCTCTGATCGATGGAAAACTGCGTGAGGCGCAAGGCCTCTTCGCTGGCCTCGCGCAGGGCAATGTCTTCGCGTGCCGCCAGCAATCGCTGCTCCAGACTGTGTTGCTGGCGACGTTGCCAGAACACAATGGCCATGCTGCTCAGCAGCAACACCACCAAGAGCAGGCAGAGGTTTTGCCAGAAACCCGGCGACTCGGACAGCCGCGGATACTTGGGTTGCACCCATTGATTGTGCAGTTGCTCCAGATCCTTGGCCGGGATCGCCCGCAGCGCGCTTTCGACGATGCCGGCCAACTCCGGCCAATCCCGGCGCGTGGCCACTCGCAGCAGTTGCGGGAAACCGATATCGCCCACCACCGCCAGCCCGGAGAACTCGGGCTCGGCAGACAGACGCCCGAACTGCGCTTCATCGACCACGGCGTAACCGGCCTGCTGACTCAACAACAGTTGTAGCGCCTGGCGCTCCAGAGGCACGCCCTGCAAGTTCAGATGGGGATAATTGCTGCGCAGATAATCGGCGGTGACGCTGGGCATGCGCACGGCAACGCGGGTCTGGCTGTCGAGTTTTTCCAGTTCTACCGCCCCGGTGCTTTTCTGGTCGCTGACCACCAGTTGCGACACCCGCATGTAAGGGTCGGAAAATTGCCAGAGCCGCAAACCCACGGGGGTTTGCGTCAGACCTGGCGCGATATCGATGTCGCCTTCACGGGCCGCGGCTTCCAGTTGCGCAAGATCGGGATAATTACGCCAGCTCAGTTCGATCTTGAGCGCCTTGGCCAGCCACTTCATCAGCTCGATATTAACCCCGGACAGGCGCTGCAAACGGCGATCGTATTGGGCATAAGGCGTTTGCAACACCACGCCGACCCGCAACTCGCCATGCTGCGCCAGCCATTGCTGTTGCGCTGGCAACAGCTGCACGACGTGCGCCGGTGGCGCGGGCGCCGCCCAGCCCATCAAGGGAAACCATAAACAGCCGATAACCCACAGGCAGCGAAAATGCATCATCGAAGTCTCACACACTGACAAATACTGACCAACCCATTAGGCTGCCGGAATAACTTCTGGCCTGGAATATCCGATGCCCCCTGTCTACCGCCTGGCACTGCCAGCATTGTGCCTGTCGTTGATCCTGCCTTGCGCGTTTTCCGTCGAAGCGGCCGACCCGGCACCTGCCGCTGCGGAAAAACCCGCAGAAGAAAAACCGGTTGAACGCCAGCGGCTGCTTGAGCGTAGTCAGGAAGAAGCGGCAGCACTTGAGCGAAAAATCCCTGCGCAGGAACAGCAACAACTGCAAGCCGGCACCGACAGCTTTCTCGCCTTGTGGAAACCGGCCAATACCGCCGAACCCAAAGGCGCGGTGATTATCATCCCGGGCGCCGGAGAAACCGTTGACTGGCCGCAAGCGATCAGCCCATTGCGCCACAAATTGCCGGACGCCGAGTGGAGCAGCTTGAGTATCACCTTGCCGGACCTGCAAAGCGACGCCATTGCGCCACGTATCGTCGAAGTGGCGCCAGCGCCCAAAGCGCCTGATGCCGGCAGCAAAGACGCGACGACTGCGGCGCCCATCGAACAGGCGGCCGGCGGCGAAGCGGAGGTGACTGACAAGGCCATCGTCGAAACCAACGAAGAACAAGCCAAAGCCGACGCCGAGCGAATCTTCGCCCGTATCGATGCAGCCATCGCCTACGCCGAACAGCAAAGTGCTCGCAGTATTGTCGTGCTGGGCCATGGCACCGGCGCTTACTGGGCCGCGCGCTATCTGAGCGAGAAGCAGCCATCGCAAGTCGAGAAGTTGGTGATGGTCGCAGCCCAGACGCCTGTTACAGCAAAACCGGGACTGGCTGAGCTCACCCCCACCTTGAAGCTGCCTACCGCAGACATTTTCTATATGGATAAGCCGGTGGATCGTAACGCGGCGCTGGAACGTTTGCAGGCCAGCAAACGCTTGAAAACTTCGGGGTTCAGTCAGGTGTCGCTCAAGGCTTTGCCGGGGAATGCCAAGGCCGAGCAAGAGCAGTTGGTGCGTCGGGTGCGCGGGTGGTTGAATCCGCAGAATGCGGCGGACTGATAGACCGAGTCGTCCTCATCGCGGGCAAGCCTCGCTCCCACAGGTTTTATGTCGATAGCAAAAAATTGCGTACGACTCAAATCCTGTGGGAGCGAGGCTTGCCCGCGATGGCGGCATCACTGGTGACACAAACCTTTGGCTAACGAAAATCCCGCCGCTCACGAATCAACGTATAAGCGGTATGCAATTCACGGGTCCTGTCCGTTGCCTCACGAACCTGCAACGCCGTCGCACCGCTGCCGGCAATCTTGTCCGGATGATGGCGACTGAGCAGGCGTCGATAGGCGTGCTTGATCTGTGCCGGCTCACTTGTGGCAGACACGCCCAACAGTCGCAAGGCATCCTGATACGTGATCGCGCTGGTGACCAACGGTCGCTTCTGCGGCTCGTAATCGCTGGCCAGCGCCTGCACCTGATGCGACGTCCAGCCGAGCCATTTGCCCCACTGGGCTATCAGCTCGCGCTCATTGCTACCGGCGCGACCATCAGCCCAGACCATCCGCCAACAGGCACGCAACACACCTTCCGCCGCAAAGGGCTGAGTACTCAGGCGTCGCAGATAACCACGCAACTGGTCATGTCCCGACTTGCCACGGTTGAACGCCGCAATCGCTCGACGTTGCGCCGGTTCGCTCATCTCCAGCGAACGCATTTCCTGCCGCGCCTGCTGGATGTGCCCATCCACTACCCGCCCATCGCTCTTGGCCAATCGGCCTAGCAACACGAACAGCAGCTCATCGTTGCGCAGCACCGAGCGCCCACCGAATTTTTCCCATAAATGCGCCCAGCTTTGCAGGTGCAAACGCCGGTCCAGCGCCTGCCCCAATAAAGCACCGAGCATGGCCCCCGGAATGCTGGCTATTGCAAAGCCCGCTCCGGCTCCAATCAGAGTCCCTGGCCACAACATGTCAGCGTCTCGCTTCTATCAGAGTGTCTACTTCAGCCAGGCGCTCGTGGGTGCCGACATCCACCCAATGCCCATTCAGGCGTTCGCCGGTCACTTGCCCGTCAGCCATGGCTTTGCGCAGCAGCGGCGCAAGTTTGAAGGCACCGGCCGGGCACCCGTCAAACAGCTGCGGGTGCAGCACAGCGATGCCGCTGTAGGTCAAGGTTGATGTACCCGGCTGACCGTCCTGCACATGGCCATCGACCAAAGTGAAATCCCCACTCGGGTGATGCGCCGGGTTGTTTGCCAATACCAGATGAGCGAGCCCGGCGATGGGCTGATGCAACACGCTGAAGTCGTAGTCGGTCCAGATGTCACCGTTGACCACCACAAAGGCCTCGTCACCCAACAACGGCAACGCACGGAAAATACCGCCACCGGTCTCCAGCGGCTCACCTTCCGCCGAATACTGGATGCTCACGCCGTACCGCGAACCATCGCCCAGATAATCTTCGATCTGCTGACCGAGCCAGGCATGGTTGATCACGATCTCGCTAAACCCTGCAGCCGCCAGGGCGTGCAGGTGATATTCGATCAGGGGCACTCCGCCGGCGCGAACCAGCGGTTTTGGCGTGGTCAGGGTCAACGGACGCATGCGCTCGCCTTTACCCGCGGCCAGAATCATTGCCTTCATGCCGTCGCTCCAGCACGCAGACTGGCCAGCAACTCACCCAACTCCGCCAGTTCAGGGCGACGGGCGATGACCGCGTCTATATAAGCAAAGAAGCGCGGCACGTCGCCGAGGTAGCGCGGCTTGCCGTCGCGATGGCAGATACGGGCAAAGATGCCGATGACTTTCAGGTGGCGTTGCACGCCCATCAGGTCGCTGGCGCGCAGGAAATCTTCAAAGTCTGGCTGCACCGGGATGTCGAGTGCGCCGGCTTGCTGCCAGTAACCCTCCAGCCAGCCACGCACGCGCTCTTCAGGCCAGCTGAGGAAGGCGTCCTTGAACAGGCAAGTCACGTCGTAGGTCACAGGACCGTAAACCGCGTCCTGAAAATCCAGCACGCCGGGATTCGGTTCGCTGAGCATCAGGTTGCGCGGCATGTAGTCGCGATGCACCAGGACTTTGGGCTGGGCCAGAGCGCTGTCGATCAGCAGGTCGCTGACCTGCTGCCAAAGTGTTTGCTGCGCCGAGTCGAACTCGATGCCCAGCTCACGTTTCACATACCACTCGGGGAACAGTTCCAGCTCGCGACGCAGCAGCGCCACGTCATAACTCGGCAGCGGCGCCACCATCGGCAACTGCTGGAAAGCCAGCAGTGCTTGCAGGGCATCCTTGAACAAATCGTCGGCGTTTTCGCTGTCGATCACGTCCAGGTAAGTCTTGTTGCCCAGGTCATTGAGCAAAAGAAAACCACGTTCAAGGTCTTCGGCATAAATTTTCGGCACGTTTATTCCGGATTTCGCCAACAGAAAAGCGATATCCACGAAGGGTTTGCAGTTTTCCTGGGGCGGCGGCGCGTCCATCACGACGAAACTTCGGCCTGCGCCTTCCCAGCGAAAATAGCGCCGAAAACTCGCGTCGCTACTGGCCGCAGTCAACGTGGCCGGGGGCACGGTGCCCCAACCTTGTTCTGCAAAGAGGATAGCCAACTGTTCATCGAGCCAAACTTTCAGGTGTTGCAAACGTACATCTTGGTCAGGCATTGCAAGGGTCTCCGACGGCGCTAGCCGTCAAGCGGGTCATGCTTTATTATCCAGCATCTTTTTCAGACCATCGAGAGGCGTGCGGCCCACACCGCGGGCAGATGGCACGCAGGAAGCCCGGACTAATAAGATGGCATTGAAATCCCCCGCGTTTCGTAAAAAATTTCCGTTGTTGGTTACCGGCAGTCTGCTGGCCCTGCAACCTCTAGCCACTTCGTTCGTGGTCGCCGCGGAACAGTATGACTGCTCAGTCTCTGCTTCGGGTGCCTGGGACTGTGCGCCAAAGGCACCGGCTGCTGCATTGCCGCCACGCCCCGTCCATGACGGCAGCGCAGTTTCCGCCACTGGCGAAGCTGCGACAGACACCGGCTCCAGCGCAGACACCGGCGCCAAGCCTGTCCTGGTTACCGAGTCCAAGGGCCGTGGCCTGAAGTCGCGTAGTGAAGACTACAGTCACCTCGACTGGGTTCCGCGCGAGAAGCTCACCGCAGCGCAATTGGCCGAAACCGGTCCTTACTGCTCTGGTTCCTATATCGAACCGATTCGTCCTGGCATGAATGACAAGACGGATAAAAGTGACGCTCCAACCTTTATCGGCGCCAAGGCCTCCCGCTATAAGCAGGAAGAGCAGATCGCTACCCTGGCCGGTGACGTGGTCATGCGTCAGGGCAGCATGCAGGCCGAAGCCGACGAAGCGAACCTGTACCAGGCCGAAAGCCGTGGCGAACTGAGTGGCAACGTGCGCATTCGCGACAACGGCGCACTGATCGTGGGCGACCACGCCGACGTGCAGCTCGACACCGGTGAAGCCAAGGTCGACAACGCTGAATACGTGATGCACAAATCGCGTATCCGCGGTAACGCGCTGTACGCCAAGCGTGCAGAGAACGCAATCATCCGTCTCAAGGATGGTACGTACACCACGTGCGAACCGGACAGCAACGCCTGGCAGCTCAAGGGCAACAACATCACCTTGAACCCGGCGACCGGTTTCGGTACTGCGACCAACGTGACGCTGCGGGTCAAGGACATTCCGGTTCTGTACACGCCGTACATCTACTTCCCGATCGACGACCGTCGCCAGTCCGGCTTCCTGCCGCCGACTGTGGGCACCGGCAGCGATACCGGCTTCCTGCTCGTTACCCCGTATTACTTCAACCTGGCCCCGAACTACGATGCCACGTTGTACCCACGCTACATGAGTAAGCGTGGCCTGTTGATGGAAGGCGAGTTCCGCTACCTGACCGAATCCAGCGAAGGTCAGTTCGGCGCCGCGTATCTCAACGACGAGAACGACGATCGCAAGCTGCAGAGTGACTACGAAAAAACCCGCTACATGTACAACTGGCAGCACAAGGGTGGTCTGGACTCACGCGTAATGACTCAGGTCGATTACACCAAGATCAGCGATCCGTATTACTTCCAGGATCTGCAGACTGATCAGATTGGTGTGAAAAGTGCCGATTTCGTGAATCAGCAAGGTTCTGTCACCTATCGTGGCGACAGCTACACCGCTCGTTTGAATGCCCAGGCTTATCAGCTGGCGACTGTTTCGAACATCACGCCTTATGATCGTTTGCCGCAAATCACCTTCAATGGCCAGCTGCCGTATCATCCGGAAGGTCTGGATTTCGATTACGAGACTGAAATCGTCCGATTCGACCGTGACTTGGAAAGTGGCAACTTCGTAAATGAAGATGGCACCGTCGAACCGCGACTTGATAACAACGTGACCGGCCTGGCTCGCGCTAACGGCGACCGTTTGAATCTCAAGCCGGGTGTCAGCCTGCCCTTGAACTGGACCTATGGTTTCCTGAAGCCATCGCTCAAGTATCAGTACACCCAGTACCAACTGGATCTGGACGGCACCGGCAAAAATCAAATCGTTGCTCAACAAAACGCAGCAGCGGCCGCTGGTACCGATTACATCGGTGGTGAATTCGGCAGCAACCAAAATCGCGGTGTACCGATCGCGAGCATAGACAGCGGCCTGTACTTCGATCGCAATACCCAATGGTTCGGCAAAAATTATCGCCAAACCCTGGAACCTCGCCTGTTCTACCTCTATGTACCTGAGGAAGACCAGGAAGACATTCCGGTATTCGATACAGGCGAATACACCTTCAACTACGCCTCGCTGTTCCGCGACAACCGCTTCTCCGGCTCCGACCGTGTCGGCGACGAGAACAAGCTGTCGCTGGGCGTGACCAACCGCTGGATTGAAGATAACGGCTTCGAACGTCAACGCATCAGCGTCGGCCAGGCCTTGTACTTCAAGGACCGCGAAGTACAGTTGCCAGGTATCGATGCGAAAACCCGCGATGATGCAAAATCCAGTGTTTCGCCTTATGCGCTGGAATACGAATACCGCTGGAACCGCGATTGGCGCACCACCGCCGATTACAACTGGGACCCGGACAGCCGCAGCCCTCGCTCGGGCAGCGCGATGTTCCACTACCAGCCTGAAGACAACCCGAACAAGGTCATCAACGCCGGTTATCGCTATCGCAATGACCAGGTCCGTTATGACCAGAACACCGGTAAATGGTCGGTAGGCGGCGGTGACTACGGTACTCCGGGCACTCCTGGCTATGTGAAGGACTACTACAAGATCAAGCAGCACGACTTCTCGGTGATCTGGCCGATCGTGCCGCAGTGGAACGCCATCAGCCGCTGGCAGTATGACTACAACCGCAACCGTACTCTGGAAGCCTTTGGTGGTTTCGAATACGACAACTGCTGCTGGAAATTGCGCCTGATCAACCGTTACTGGGTCAGCTATGACGAGTTCAGTCAGAACGCCCCGGAAAACGAAAAAGGCGACCACGGCGTCTTCCTCCAAATTGTTCTGAAGGGACTCGGCGGCCTCACTGGCGCCAAGGTAGAGAGCTTCCTCGACAAAGGCATCCAAGGTTATCGTGAACGTGAAGACCAAGCTTTCTGATTGTCTGCGCCCGCTGATGCTGGGCGCGCTGTTCCTGGGTACCGCGGCCAACGCCGCGGTACAGTCCATCGATAAAGTGGTGGCCATCGTCGACAACGACGTGGTCATGCAGAGCCAACTGGACCAGCGCGTTCACGAAGTTCAGCAAACCATCGCCAAACGCGGTGCTGCCGTACCGCCTGCCGGCGTGCTGGATCAGCAGGTGCTCGAACGTCTGATCGTCGAAAACCTGCAACTGCAGATCGGCGAGCGTTCCGGTATCCGCATTACCGATGAAGAACTGAACCAGGCCGTCGGCACCATTGCCCAGCGCAACAACATGTCGATTGAGCAATTCCGCTCCGCTTTGTCTCGCGACGGCCTGTCTTATGACGACGCTCGTGACCAGATTCGCCGCGAAATGATCATCAGCCGTGTACGTCAGCGCCGTGTGGCTGAACGCATCCAGGTGTCCGAGCAGGAAGTGAAGAACTTCCTGGCGTCCGACCTGGGCAAGATGCAGCTGTCCGAAGAGTTCCGTCTGGCCAACATCCTGATTCCTACGCCGGAAAGCGCCAACTCCGACGCGATTCAGAATGCAGCCAAACAAGCCGACGCGGTTTACCAGCAACTCAAGCAAGGCGCTGACTTCGGTCAGTTGGCAATCGCCAAATCCGCCAGCGAAACCGCACTGGAAGGCGGCGACATGGGCTGGCGTAAAGCCGCTCAACTGCCACCTCCGTTCGATCGCCTGCTGGGCTCCATGGCTGTTGGCGACATTACCCAGCCTATGCGTACCCCGGGCGGCTTCATCATTTTGAAGATCCTCGACAAGCGTGGCGGCGAAGCCCAGGTGCGTGACGAAGTGCATGTGCGTCACATCCTGGTCAAACCAAGCCCGATCCGCGACGAAGCAAAAACCAAGGCTCTGGCTGATTCGCTCTATTCCCGCATCGAAGCGGGCGAAGATTTCGGCGAGCTGGCGAAAAGCTTCTCGGAAGATCCGGGCTCCGCCCTCAACGGTGGCGACCTGAACTGGATCGACCCGAATGCACTGGTGCCTGAGTTCCGCGAAGTGATGGCCAAGACCCCACAAGGTCAGCTGTCCAAGCCGTTCCAGACTCAATATGGCTGGCACGTTCTCGAAGTCCTTGGCCGCCGCGCCACCGACAGCACCAGCCAGGCCCGCGAACAGCAAGCGATGACCGTACTGCGTAACCGCAAATACGATGAAGAGCTGCAAACCTGGCTGCGTCAGATCCGTGACGAAGCGTACGTAGAAATCAAGCTCCCTGGTGCAGACCAGGCAACGCAGTGAAACCCAAGCGTTTCGCGTTGACCCCCGGCGAACCGGCCGGCATAGGTCCCGACCTGTGCCTGCTGCTCGCCTCGCAAGCTCAGCCATACCCCCTGATTGCCATTACCAGCCGCGACCTGCTCATCGAGCGGGCCGCGCAGTTGGGCGTGGTTGTCGATCTGCTGCCGGTAACACCGGACAGCTGGCCGGACGTTCCTGCACCCGCCAACAGCCTGTATGTGTGGGATACACCGCTTAACGCCAAGGTCATCGCCGGGCAACTGGACAAGGCCAATGCTGCTTTCGTTCTGGAAACCCTGACGCGTGCTGGCCAAGGCTGCCTGGACGGGGATTTCGCCGGCATGATTACCGCGCCTGTACACAAGGGCGTGATCAATGAATCCGGAATCGCCTTTTCCGGGCACACGGAATTTCTCGCGGACCTGACTCATACCACGCAAGTGGTGATGATGCTCGCCACCCGCGGCTTGCGCGTAGCGCTGGTTACTACTCACCTGCCCCTTCGCGAGATTGCCGATGCAATCACACCGGAGCGTCTGGAACGGGTCACGCGGATCCTGTACGCCGACCTGCAAGAAAAATTCGGCATCGCCCAGCCACGCATCCTGGTTTGCGGGCTTAACCCGCACGCCGGTGAAGGCGGTCATCTGGGCCATGAAGAAATCGACATCATCGAACCTACATTAGAGCGCCTGCGCGGCGAGGGCATGGACCTTCGCGGTCCCCTGCCCGCCGACACTCTGTTTACCCCCAAATATCTGGAGCACTGCGACGCGGTGCTGGCGATGTACCACGACCAGGGCCTGCCCGTGCTGAAATACAAAGGCTTCGGCGCGGCAGTCAACGTGACCCTTGGCTTGCCGATCATCCGTACTTCGGTCGACCATGGCACCGCCCTGGATCTGGCCGGCAGCGGCAAAATTGATACCGGCAGCCTGCAAGTCGCCCTGGAAACCGCCTACCAGATGGCCGAGACCCGTTTATGACCGAGCATTACCAACACCGGGCGCGCAAGCGCTTCGGCCAGAACTTCCTGCACGATGCCGGTGTTATCGACCGCATCCTGCGTTCCATTCACGCCAAACCCGAAGACCGCCTGCTGGAAATCGGCCCGGGCCAGGGCGCATTGACCGAAGGCCTGCTCAACAGCGGCGCCCAGCTGGACGTAGTAGAGCTGGACAAGGACCTGATCCCGATCCTCAATCAGCAGTTCGCCAGCAAGAGCAATTTCCACCTGCATCAGGGTGACGCGCTGAAGTTCGACTTCAACAGCCTGAACGCCGCGCCGAACAGCCTGCGAGTGGTCGGCAACCTGCCGTACAACATCTCTACGCCGCTGATTTTTCATCTGCTGCACAACGCAAGCCTGATTCGTGACATGCACTTCATGCTGCAAAAAGAAGTGGTCGAGCGTCTGGCGGCGGGGCCTGGTGGCGGTGACTGGGGTCGCCTGTCGATCATGGTTCAGTACCATTGCCGGGTCGAACATCTATTCAACGTCGGCCCGGGCGCATTCAATCCGCCGCCGAAAGTCGACTCGGCCATCGTGCGCCTGGTGCCTCACGCGGTACTGCCGCATCCAGCCAAAGATCACAAACTGCTGGAGCGCGTCGTGCGCGAAGCCTTCAACCAGCGCCGTAAAACCCTGCGCAACACGCTGAAATTGTTGCTGAGCAACACTGAAATCGAAGCCGCCGGCGTCGATGGCAGCCTACGCCCCGAGCAGCTCGATCTGGCGGCCTTCGTTCGTCTGGCCGACAAGCTCAGCGAACAAGTCCTACACAAGCCTGCCACCGACTGAAAGGCGATGAGCGCTATCGGGTAGGACGCCACTCTGGTTTACTACCCGATACTTGGCCTAGACTGAGTTCTATCAGCTATGCCCCGCGTCCCGCTTCGTTTCTAAGGCCTTTTGCATGTCCGATCCTCGTTATCAGGTCGACGTCAGCGTCGTCACCCGCTATCTGGCAGAACAATCGCAACCCGAGCAAAATCGCTTTGCCTTCGCCTACACCATCACCGTGCAGAACAATGGCCTGGTGCCCGCCAAACTGCTTTCACGGCACTGGGTGATTACCGACGGTGACGGGCATGTCGAGGAGGTTCGTGGTGCAGGCGTCGTCGGCCAGCAGCCGTTGATCGACGTGGGCAAGAGCCACACTTACAGCAGCGGCACCGTCATGACCTCCAAGGTCGGCACGATGCAGGGCACTTATGAGATGGTCGCCGAGGACGGTAAACACTTCGACGCCGTCATCGCTCCGTTTCGCCTGGCCGTACCCGGAGCCCTGCACTGATGGCGACGTATGCCGTCGGCGATTTGCAAGGTTGCCTTGAGCCGCTGCAATGCCTGCTCAAGCAAGTCGCTTTCGACCCGGCAAAGGATCGCTTGTGGCTGGTGGGTGACCTCATCAACCGTGGCCCACAGTCGCTGGACACCTTGCGCTTCCTTTATAGCATCCGCGAATCGCTGGTGTGCGTACTCGGCAACCACGACCTGCACTTGCTGGCCGTCGGGCAAAACATCGAACGTCTGAAGAAGGCCGACACGCTTCGCGAGATTCTTGAAGCACCCGATTGCGCGGAGCTGCTGGAGTGGGTTCGGCAACAAAAGCTCATGCATTACGACGAGCAGCGCGATATCGCCCTGGTCCATGCCGGCATTCCGCCGCAATGGTCGCTGCGCAAAGCCTTGAAGTGCGCCGCCGAAGTCGAAGAAGCCCTGCACGACGACAACCGCTTCGCGCCTTACCTCGACGGTATGTACGGCAACGAGCCGGTGAAATGGGACAACGACCTCAAAGGCGCCGCGCGCTTGCGAGTCATCACCAACTATTTCACCCGGATGCGCTTTTGCACCAGCGACGGCAAACTCGATCTCAAGGGCAAGGAAGGCGTCGACACCGCACCGCCGGGCTATGCGCCGTGGTTCACCCACAAGGAGCGCAAGACCAAAGGCCTGAAGATCATCTTCGGCCATTGGGCGGCGCTCGAAGGCCAGTGCAACGAGCCAGGTCTGTTTGCGCTCGACACCGGTTGCGTCTGGGGTGGCGCCATGACCCTGATGAACGTCGACACCGGTGAGCGCCTGCAATGTAAATGCGACACCCATGGCCACACTCGGCCGGCTGTCGCCGCCCCTATTCCCGAACAAACGTCAGCCAGCGCCCCGCGCTAGACTGCGCTTTCAGCCGAGCCACAGGAGCCCGCCATGAGCGAATTCAAACGTATCCCCCCAGAACAGGCCCAGGCCCTGCGCGAACAAGGCGCGGTGGTGGTCGATGTCCGCGATCCGGCAACGTTTGCCGCGCTGCACATTGCCGGCTCCAAGCATCTGGACAACCATTCTCTGCATGCTTTCATTCAGGGCGCTGACCTGGACGCGCCGACGGTAGTGGTCTGCTATCACGGAAATTCCAGCCAAGGCGCGGCTGCCTATCTAGTCAGCCAAGGCTTCTCCGACGTCTATAGCATGGATGGCGGTTTCGAGTTGTGGCGTACGACCTATCCTTCGGAAACGGCGCAAGGCACTTCCGAATAATTTTTTTCATTACGCGCAAGCCCCGGTCCCCGCGGGCTAGCGCGGTGACAGACGAACGGTCTGCCACAACTTATTACGCATCTTGCATTTACCTTCCGAATTCCCAACTATCCTTAAGCGCAGGCCATCCAAAACAGGGGAGAGCCGGTACACCGGCGCGCGGGTCATCGGGAGTAGCTTTCGGAGTCGTCAGCTCCGGGAGAGTTCTGGGGGGTAAACAGCAACTGCCTGTTCGGTTGCTGCCAGCATCGACTGAGTGATCCGGCGTCGGCTCCACGTATCGAGCGAGGTGACGTCATGAGTATCTTTAGCCACTTCCAACAACGCTTCGAGTCCACGCGCCAGGAAGAACTCTCTCTGCAGGAGTACCTGGAGCTGTGCAAAAAGGACCGCAGCGCCTACGTTTCCGCCGCCGAGCGTCTCTTGCTGGCCATCGGAGAACCGGAGCTGCTCGACACCTCGACCAACTCGAGGCTGTCGCGAATCTTTTCCAACAAGGTGATCCGCCGCTATCCGGCCTTTGAAGACTTCCATGGGATGGAAGAATGCATCGACCAGATCGTGTCGTATTTCCGCCATGCGGCCCAGGGTCTGGAAGAGAAGAAACAGATCCTCTACCTGCTCGGCCCTGTCGGTGGCGGTAAGTCGTCCCTGGCCGAAAAGCTCAAACAACTGATCGAGAAAGTGCCCTTCTACGCAATCAAGGGCTCGCCGGTTTTCGAGTCGCCCCTGGGTCTGTTCAACGCCACCGAAGATGGCGCGATCCTCGAGGAAGACTTCGGCATTCCCCGGCGCTATCTCAATACCATCATGTCGCCATGGGCCACCAAGCGCCTGGCCGAATTCGGCGGCGACATCAGCCAGTTCCGCGTGGTGAAACTCTATCCATCGATCCTCAACCAGATTGCGGTCGCGAAAACCGAGCCGGGAGATGAAAACAACCAGGACATCTCGGCACTGGTGGGTAAGGTCGATATTCGCAAACTGGAAGAGTTCCCGCAGAACGACGCCGATGCCTATAGCTACTCGGGGGCGCTGTGCCGCGCCAACCAGGGCTTGATGGAGTTCGTCGAAATGTTCAAGGCACCGATCAAGGTGCTGCACCCATTGCTGACGGCCACCCAGGAAGGCAACTACAACAGCACCGAAGGTTTGGGGGCGATTCCGTTTACCGGGATCCTGCTGGCCCACTCCAACGAATCGGAATGGCACACCTTCCGCAACAACAAGAACAACGAAGCATTCATCGACCGGATCTATATCGTCAAAGTGCCGTACTGCCTGCGCGTCAGCGACGAGGTGAAGATCTACGACAAGCTTCTGTTCAACAGCTCGCTGGCCAAGGCCCATTGCGCGCCCGACACTCTGAAAATGCTCGCGCAGTTCACCGTACTCTCGCGCCTCAAGGAGCCGGAAAACTCCAACATCTATTCCAAGATGCGCGTATATGACGGCGAAAACCTCAAGGACACCGATCCGAAGGCCAAGTCGATCCAGGAATACCGCGACGCAGCGGGTGTCGACGAAGGCATGAACGGTCTGTCGACCCGCTTCGCCTTCAAGATTCTTTCGAAGGTCTTCAACTTCGATCCGCACGAAATCGCCGCCAACCCGGTACATCTGCTCTACGTACTGGAACAGCAGATCGAACAGGAACAGTTCCAGGCCGAGACCCGGGAACGCTATCTGCGCTTCCTGAAAGAGTACCTGGCGCCGCGTTATATCGAATTCATCGGCAAGGAGATCCAGACTGCCTACCTTGAGTCTTACAGCGAATACGGTCAGAACATCTTCGATCGCTACGTGCTGTACGCCGACTTCTGGATTCAGGATCAGGAATACCGCGACCCGGAAACCGGCGAGATCCTCAACCGCGTAGCCCTGAACGAGGAACTGGAGAAAATCGAAAAACCGGCCGGCATCAGCAATCCGAAGGATTTCCGCAACGAAATCGTCAACTTCGTACTGCGCGCCCGAGCCAACAACAACGGCAAGAACCCAACCTGGCTCAGCTACGAAAAACTGCGGGTGGTCATCGAGAAGAAAATGTTCTCCAACACCGAGGATTTGCTGCCGGTCATCAGCTTCAACGCCAAGGCCAGCAAAGAGGACCAGCAGAAGCACAACGACTTCGTCACACGGATGGTCGAGCGGGGCTACACCGACAAACAGGTACGACTGCTGTCCGAGTGGTACCTGCGGGTCAGAAAATCACAGTAACCCGCTGCCGGTCAGACCGGTTGTCGTTAGCCCGAGGCCTGTTTACGCTTTTTCTGTTACACAGGCCTCTGGAGGTGTCCGAAATGCGGTAGCGAGGTTCAGGCAGCATCAAAGCGCTTGGGGGAAGCGTGTACACCCTCCGGCACTGGCCTTATGCTGCGTTAACGCTCGCCCATTTCAGGACAGCTTCTAAGGAGCAGTCATGAGCTATGTGATCGACCGACGTCTCAATGGCAAGAACAAGAGCACGGTAAACCGCCAGCGGTTTCTGCGGCGCTACCGTGATCACATCAAAAAGGCTGTCGAAGAGGCGGTCAGCCGGCGCTCCATTACCGATATGGAACACGGCGAGCAGATCAGCATTCCCGGCCGCGACATCGACGAGCCGGTGCTTCACCATGGTCGTGGCGGCAAGCAAACCATCGTGCACCCCGGAAACAAGGAATTCACCAGCGGCGAGCACATTGCCCGCCCGCCAGGAGGTGGCGGCGGCAGAGGCCCCGGCAAGGCCGGTAACACGGGTGAAGGGATGGACGAGTTCGTCTTCCAGATTACCCAGGAGGAGTTCCTCGAATTCATGTTCGAGGACCTTGAACTGCCTAACCTGGTAAAACGCCACCTGACCGGCACCGACACCTTCAAGACCGTACGCGCCGGTATCAGCAACGAGGGCAACCCGTCACGGATCAACATTATCCGCACGCTGCGTTCGGCCCATGCCCGACGCATTGCCTTGTCCGGCAGCAGCCGGGCGAAATTGCGCGAAGTCAAAGAGGAACTGCTGCGACTTAAACGGGAAGAACCGGACAACTTCGGCGATATCCAGGAGCTCGAAGCAGAAATCGAGAAGCTCAGCGCGCGCATTCACCGAGTGCCGTTTCTCGACACCTTCGACCTCAAGTACAACCTGCTGATCAAGCAGCCGAACCCCAGCTCCAAAGCCGTAATGTTCTGCTTGATGGACGTGTCCGGCTCCATGACCCAGGCGACCAAGGACATCGCCAAACGCTTCTTCATCCTGCTGTACCTGTTTCTCAAGCGCAACTACGACAAAATCGACGTCGTGTTCATTCGCCACCACACCAGCGCCCGTGAAGTGGATGAGGAGGAGTTTTTCTATTCCCGGGAAACCGGCGGCACGATCGTCTCCAGCGCCCTGAAATTGATGCAAGAGATCATGGCCGAGCGTTATCCGAGCAACGAATGGAATATCTATGCCGCTCAGGCGTCCGACGGCGACAACTGGAACGACGATTCGCCGATCTGCCGCGACATCCTGATCAATCAGATCATGCCGTTCGTGCAGTACTACACTTATGTTGAGATTACCCCGCGCGAACACCAGGCCTTGTGGTTCGAGTACGAACGCATCGCCGAAGCCTTCTCTGACACTTTTGCCCAGCAGCAACTGGTCTCGGCCGGGGATATCTATCCGGTCTTTCGTGAACTCTTCCAGCGCAGGTTAGTGACATGACCGCCAAAGAGCAGAAGCGCCAACCCATTTCCACCGGCTCCGAATGGACATTCGAGCTGATCCAGGCCTACGACCGCGAAATCAGTCGTCTCGCGGCCCGCTACGCACTGGATACGTATCCCAACCAGATCGAAGTGATCACCGCCGAGCAGATGATGGACGCTTATGCCTCTGTCGGCATGCCCTTGGGTTATCACCATTGGTCCTATGGCAAACACTTCCTCAGCACCGAAAAATCCTACAGTCGCGGCCAGATGGGGCTGGCCTACGAGATTGTGATCAACTCGGACCCCTGCATCGCCTATCTGATGGAAGAAAACACCATCTGCATGCAGGCGCTGGTGGTGGCTCACGCCTGCTATGGCCATAACAGTTTCTTCAAAGGCAACTACCTGTTCCGCACCTGGACCGACGCCAGCTCGATCATCGATTACCTGGTGTTTGCCAAGCAGTACATCATGCAGTGCGAAGAACGCCACGGCATCGACGCGGTAGAGGACTTGCTCGACTCCTGCCATGCGCTGATGAATTACGGGGTCGACCGGTATAAACGCCCGTATCCGATTTCCGCCGAAGAAGAACGCCGTCGGCAGAAGGATCGGGAAGAGCATCTGCAGAAGCAGATCAACGATTTGTGGCGGACCATTCCAAAAGGCGCGGACAAGTACAGCGACAAGGACAACGCACGCTTCCCCGCCGAACCTCAGGAAAACATCCTGTATTTCATCGAAAAACATGCGCCGTTGCTGGAGCCCTGGCAGCGCGAAATCGTGCGGATCGTACGCAAGATCGCCCAGTATTTTTATCCACAGCGCCAGACCCAGGTGATGAACGAAGGCTGGGCCACGTTCTGGCACTACACCTTGATGAACGACTTGTATGACGAAGGCCTCGTCACCGATGGCTTCATGATGGAGTTTCTGACCTCCCATACCAGCGTGGTCTTCCAGCCCGGTTTCGACAGCCCCTATTACAGTGGAATCAACCCCTACACCCTGGGTTTTGCCATGTATCGCGATATCCGCCGGATATGCGAACACCCCACCGAAGAGGACTATCGCTGGTTTCCGGAAATCGCCGGCACCGACTGGCTGTCCAGCATCAAATTCGCCATGAGCAGCTTCAAGGACGAGAGTTTCATCCTGCAGTACCTGTCACCCAAAGTGATCCGCGACCTCAAGCTGTTCAGCATCCTCGATGACGATCAGAAGGACGATCTGCTGGTTCCGGCGATACACGACGAAGACGGCTATCGAACCATTCGTGAAACCCTTGCGGCGCAATACAACCTGGGCAATCGCGAACCCAACATACAGATCTACAGCATCGACCGACGTGGCGACCGCTCCCTGACCTTGCGCCACCAACAACACGACCGCAAACCGCTGGGCGACTCCACCGACGAAGTGCTCAAACACCTGCACCGCCTCTGGGGCTTCGACATTCACCTGGAAACCCTGCAAGGGGATCAGGTGATGAAAACCCACCATGTTCCGCCCAGAAGTGAACACGGCGATGGGGATTATGGCCGGCTGGACCTGGCAGTCATTCATCTTTGATCCTGTTTTTCTGCCTCCGGAAGTTCGACGCAAAGGTTATTCTGTCGGGCTAACGGAGGTTTTTTATGCAGATTTATAAAGTCGGCGGTGCGGTCCGCGATCGCCTGCTAGGCAAACCCGTCACCGATATCGACTGGGTCGTTGTAGGCGCCACCACCGAAGAAATGCTCGCCAAGGGCTTTCGTCCGGTGGGCGCGGACTTCCCGGTGTTTCTTCACCCCAAAAGCGGTGAGGAATACGCCCTCGCCCGCACCGAGCGCAAAAACGGGCGCGGGTACGGCGGCTTCATCTTTCACGCCAGCCCTGATGTCACCCTCGAAGAAGATCTGATTCGCCGCGACCTGACGATCAACGCCATGGCCGAGGACGATCAACAGAACCTGACCGACCCTTACCACGGTCAACGGGACCTCGAGGCTCGCTTGCTGCGTCACGTTTCCCCCGCGTTCGCCGAAGATCCGCTCCGTGTGTTGCGCGTTGCCCGCTTTGCCGCGCGTTATGCGGAACTGGGTTTCACCGTCGCCCCCGAGACATTGGAGCTGATGCGTCAACTCAGCGAATCAGGTGAATTGGAGGCGTTGACGCCCGAACGCAGTTGGAAAGAAATCGCCCGCGCGCTGATGGAAGACCAACCCCAAGTATTCATCGAGGTTCTGCGCGAATGCGGTGCTCTCAAGGTACTGATGCCGGAAGTCGACGCGCTGTTCGGTGTACCGCAACCCGCAGCCCATCACCCGGAAATCGACACGGGCGTGCATACCCTGAGCGTGCTGGAGCAAGCGGCGCAGCACAAACAACCGCTGACCGTACGCTGGGCCTGCTTGCTGCATGACTTGGGCAAAGGTTTGACGCCCGAGGAAGAATGGCCCCGCCACATAGCCCACGAGCACAAAGGCCTGAAGCTGATCAAAGCGGTCAACGAGCGCTTCAGGGCACCGAAAGACTGTCAGGAGCTGGCGCTGCTAGTGGGCAAGTATCACACCCATGGCCATCGTGCTCTGGAGCTGAAACCGTCGACCTTGCTGGAGTTGCTGCAGAGTTTCGACGTCTATCGCCGACCTCAGCGCTTCGAGGAATTTATCGCGGCGTGCGAGATGGACGCTCGAGGACGTAAAGGCCTGGAGCAGAGAAGTTATCCACAGGCGGATTATTTACGGGGCGCGGCAACTGCTGCGCGAAGTGTTGCCGTTCAGCCGTTGCTGGAGAAGGGATTCAAGGGACCGGAATTGGGCGAGGCGATCAAGGGCGAGCGCCTCAAGGCGTTGAAGGCTTACAAAGAGGCGGCGCCTGCTTGAAAAGCATCGCGGGCAAGTCTCGCTCCTACAGGTGATGAGCGACGTCACCTGTAGGAGCGAGGCTTGCCCGCGAAGGCGTCTTGCGCCTCACAACAGATTCAAAGGAGTCAACTGCTCGCCGCGCCACTCAAAAGCCACCGGCGCCAACACCTGATCGATCTGCGCCTCATCCCACAGGGTTGCAAAGCTCTTGCCTACGCCCGGATGCACTCTATCCGGCGCAATCAGCGACAACGGCCACAGCACGAAGGCATTTTTCAGAATTTCTGCCCGCGGCAAGATCAAACCATCGAAGTTGCCCACCAGGTCGCCGAACAGCAGCACGTCGATATCCAGCGGCAAGCCCTTGCGGTCCGGCGCATAACGGCCGTTATCCGCCTCGATGAATTTCAGCCGTCGATCCAGCTCCATCAGCGGCAGATCGGTGAAGGCCGAGACCACAAAGTTGAAAAACGGCCCGCTCTTGATCCCCACCGGCTGGCTTTCGAATACCGCCGAGCAGCGCATATCCACCAGGAAACCCGCCAGGGCGTCCAGGCCTGCCTGCAAATGGGCTTCGCGCTCGATGTTGCTACCGAGCCCGAGATACACCTGAGTCAGCGACATCCGCGCTCGATCTCCACGCCAACACCACCCGTGGCAGCCGGAATGGCACCCGGCTTGGTCAGCTTGAGGCGCATCCAGGTGATCTTGAATTCGCTCATCAGCACTTGCGCCAGACGCTCGGCAAAGGTCTCTACCAGCTGAAACTGCGCCTGCTCGGCAAACGCCTGAATGCGCGACGAAACGCTCGCGTAGTCGAGCGCCAGGGTCAGATCATCACCGGCGGCGGCCGGACGATTGTCCCAGGCGAAGCTCAGATCAAGTCGAAGACACTGTCGGATGCCTCGTTCCCAGTCGTAGGCACCGATCACGGTGTCGACTTCCAGGCCCTCGATAAACACTCTGTCCAAGCACTTCTCTCCACTGCACGACAAGGGCGCAATGCGCCGTTAGAATCAGGGCGTCCTCGCCCGGAATAGTTAGCATGTTTTGGTTACTGGCGACTCTCGCCTACCTGCTCGGCTCTCTGTCCTTCGCCATTTTGCTCAGCCGCCTGACCGGTAACCCCGATCCGCGAATGAGTGGCTCGGGCAATGCCGGCGCCACCAACATGTTGCGCCTGGCTGGCAAGAAACTCGCCATCCTGACCTTGCTCGGCGACCTGAACAAAGGCCTGCTGCCCGTATTGATCGCAGGTGCAATAGGCCTTTCACTACAAGAACAGGCCTGGATCGGCGTCTGCGCCGTTATCGGTCATCTGTTTCCGCTGTACTTCCGCTTTCGCGGTGGCAAGGGTGTCGCCACCGCGGCTGGCATGCTGCTGGGGCTCTACCTGCCCGCCGCGTTGCTGGCGGTCTGCGCCTGGCTGCTGACGTTCTACCTGACCCGCACCAGCTCACTCGCAGCCCTGATTGCCACACCATTGACCTTGCCACTGCTTGCCTGGCAAGAACCAGCGGCATTACTGCCCATGAGCGCGCTCACGGGCCTGATCGTCTGGCGTCATCGCGGCAATCTACGCGACCTGTTTGCCGGGCGCGAACGGCATTTTTAAATACCGCACGTGAGCGCCGCTCATCACAGCGCCGACAATTGCTCCATCGGCCAGCGCGCCTGCACGCTGATCGCCAGGCTTTCATGCTGGCCGGCCTGCAAGCGCTGGCAACCGGCAAACGCAATCATCGCGCCATTATCGGTGCAGAACTCCGGACGGGCATAAAACACATCGCCCTTCATGTCACCGAGCATTTTTTCCAGTGAAACCCGCAGTGCTTTGTTGGCGCTGACGCCCCCTGCGATCACCAGACGCTTGAGACCCGCCTGTTTCAGGGCACGCTTGCACTTGATGGTCAAAGTCTCCACCACGGCCTGCTGGAACGCCAGCGAGATGTCGCAACGGGCTTGCTCGCTGTCGTCCCCGGCGCTGACGCTCTGCTGCCAGGTGTTCAGGGCGAAGGTTTTCAGGCCGCTGAAGCTGAAAGCCAAGCCTGGACGATCACACATCGGACGCGGAAAAGTGAAACGTCCTGCAACGCCCTGCTCCGCCAGACGCGCGATCTCCGGGCCGCCCGGATAATTCAGGCCCATCATCTTCGCGGTCTTGTCGAACGCTTCGCCGGCAGCATCGTCGAGGGTCTCGCCCAAGAGCGTGTATTGGCCGATCCCATCGACCTGAACCAGCTGCGTATGACCACCCGACACCAACAAAGCGACGAACGGGAACTCCGGTGGTTGCGGCTCCAGCATCGGCGCCAGCAAGTGACCTTCCATGTGGTGCACGCCCAAGGCCGGAATGCCCCAGGCAAAGGCCAGCGCCTGGGCGCAGGAAGCCCCCACCAGCAAGGCTCCGACCAGGCCAGGACCCGCGGTATAAGCGATGGCGTCGATCTCGGTCGGCACACAGCCGGCCTCGGCCAGAACCTGACGAATCAAGGGCAGCATGCGTTTGACGTGATCACGCGACGCCAACTCCGGCACCACGCCACCATAGGCACGATGCAAATCGATCTGACTGAACAGCGCGTCGGCCAACAACCCGCGTTCACTGTCGTAAAGTGCGACACCGGTTTCGTCGCAAGAGGTTTCTAATCCCAGTACTAGCATGGGTTTGCGCCTTGTAGAGGCTGAATTCGAAGGCGCGCATAATAGTCGTCGCGTGATGCCCCGACCAGCGGTTTTCGATCAGAGGCTTTGCATTCCGAGCGATGAGGGGTTAACATCCGCAACCCTTAAAAACCGACGTCTTCAAGTGCTCTTTTGCCGCGAGGATGTTGACCCCGGTAATGAATGAAGGTAGCTCTGGATGCCAGCCGTCAAAGTAAAAGAGAACGAACCCTTCGACGTAGCTCTGCGTCGTTTCAAGCGCTCCTGCGAAAAAGCCGGTGTACTGGCTGAAGTTCGTAGCCGCGAATTTTACGAGAAGCCAACTTCTGAGCGTAAGCGTAAAGCAGCAGCCGCTGTTAAGCGTCACGCCAAGAAAGTTCAGCGCGAACAGCGCCGCGCCGTTCGTCTGTACTAATACACAGACGATCGTAGCAAGCTTCTGCCAAGCCCGGCCCCAAGCCGGGCTAATGGCATTTGCGGACAACGCTTGATGCTTCACCGTCAAAGCCGCAGACGCGACCGAGACAAATCTGCTTCACAGCGTCAGACCTGGCTCTTTTGCCAGCGGTGCACGTCTTTTCTGACGAGCCTTCCAAGGCTACTGACGAGCACACCCACTGATTCCTCTCACGACGATCAGCCCAAGGCACCTTCTTGCGTGCCCGCTTATGAGCTATCCGAGGCCAATGACTGGCCGTCGCCGGATTCAGCGAAACACTTTCAAATAGTCGAATACTGATTGGTATTAACGTCAGTGGATTTTCGGCAGATACACTTCCCGACAGCGATACGCAGACGACACAGGTCGAGCCGCACACCCTGCGTGCCTCGAACAACGACCCGCGTTTGGCCGCCCTTCGTTTTGGGTCCATTTCAGCGCAGATGACGAGAACGCCATGGCCGGGCTAATTCCCCAGAGCTTCATTGACGACCTTCTGAACCGCACCGACATCGTCGACGTGGTCAGCTCGCGCCTGCAAATGAAAAAAGCCGGCAAGAACTACACTGCCTGCTGCCCGTTCCACAAAGAGAAAACCCCCTCCTTCAGCGTCAGCCCCGACAAACAGTTCTATTACTGCTTCGGCTGCGGCGCTGGCGGTAACGCCCTCGGCTTCATGATGGACCACGACAATCTGGATTTCGTCCAGGCTGTCGAAGAACTGGCCAAAGCCGCCGGCATGGAAATTCCCCGCGAAGAAAGCGGTCGGGCGCACAAACCGCGCCAGCCTACTGATTCGCCGCTGTATCCGCTACTCACCGCCGCCGCCGACTTTTATCGTCAAGCCCTGAAAAGCCATCCGTCGCGCAAAGCCGCCGTGGATTATTTGAAGGGTCGTGGACTGACGGGTGAAATCGCCCGGGACTTCGGACTCGGTTTTGCCCCACCCGGCTGGGACAATCTGTACAAGCACTTGAGCAGCGATACCCTGCAGCAAAAAGCCATGATCGATGCCGGCCTGTTGATCGAGAACGCCGAAACCGGCAAGCGCTATGACCGCTTCCGCGATCGCGTGATGTTCCCGATCCGCGACAGTCGTGGGCGAATCATTGCCTTTGGCGGCCGGGTACTGGGCGACGACAAGCCGAAATACCTGAATTCACCTGAAACTCCGGTTTTCCATAAGGGCCAGGAACTCTACGGCCTTTATGAAGCACGCAAGAACAATCGCAACCTCGACGAAATCATCGTCGTCGAAGGCTACATGGACGTCATCGCCCTCGCCCAGCAAGGCCTGCGCAATGCCGTCGCAACACTGGGCACTGCCACCAGCGAAGAACACATGAAGCGCCTGTTTCGCGTCGTGCCCAGCGTGCTGTTCTGCTTTGATGGCGACCAGGCGGGCCGAAATGCCGCCTGGCGGGCACTGGAGGCAACCCTGCCATGCCTGCAAGACGGACGTCGGGCGCGCTTTCTGTTCCTGCCTGAAGGCGAAGATCCGGATACCCTGGTCCGCTCCGAGGGCACTGACGCCTTCCGCGCACGGATCAATCAGCACGCCCAGCCGTTGGCCGATTACTTTTTTCAACAGCTGACCGAGGAATCGGACCCGCGCTCCCTCGAAGGCAAGGCCCATATGGCCACCCTCGCCGCGCCGCTGATCGACAAAGTCCCGGGCGCCAACCTGCGCATCTTGATGCGCCAGCGCCTGAGCGAAATTACCGGGCTTAGTGGTGAAGCCGTGAGCCAACTGGTGCAAAGCACGCCTCAACCTCAGGAAGCGCCACCCGCTTACGATCCAGGCATCGATTACGACGCCATGCCGGATTACAGCGACTACCATCAGCCGCAGACACAAGAGATGTACGCGCCGCAGCAGGAGTGGACGCCGAAGAAGCCTGGCGCAGGCGGCAAGAAATGGGACAAGAAGCCGTGGGACAAGAATGGCAAACGTGGCGGCGATCGTGATCAACCGCGCGCACCACGGATTCCGGCCGCTGTAGAGCCGCCTACCCTGGCCGCCTTGCGCACGTTGCTGCATCACCCGCAACTGGCTGAGAAAGTCGAGGATGCCGGGCACTTCGCTGCCGAGGACCATACCAACACACAACTGTTGGTCGCCCTGCTCGAAGCCGTACAGAAGAATCCCAAGCTAAACTCATTTCAACTGATTGCGCGTTGGCACGGCACCGAACAAGGCCGACTGCTCAAAGCGCTGGCAGAAAAGGAATGGCTGATTGATGGAGATAACCTTGAACAACAGTTTTTCGACACCATTACTAGCTTGTCAGCCCGCCAACGCGAGCGAAACCTGGAACAACTTCTTCGAAAAGCACGTCAAAGTGAATTGAGCGCCGAAGAGAAAAATCAACTGCGCGACCTTTTAAGTCGCAATGTTTCCGTATCAAGCCCGACCTCAACTGGCGCGTGAGGTCATAGCTCAGGTATAATCCTCGGCTTGTTTTTTGCCCGCCAAGACCTTCAGTGGATAGGGTGTTATGTCCGGAAAAGCGCAACAGCAGTCTCGTATCAAAGAGTTGATCACACTTGGTCGTGAGCAGGGCTACCTGACTTACGCGGAGGTCAACGACCACCTGCCGGAGGATATTTCAGATCCGGAACAGGTGGAAGACATCATCCGCATGATTAATGACATGGGGATCAACGTATTCGAGGTTGCGCCAGATAAGGATTCCCTTATGCTGGCCGACGCCGATACCGACGAAGCCGCGGCCGAAGAGGCAGCAGCAGCGTTGGCAGCGGTCGAGACCGACATTGGTCGCACCACCGACCCAGTGCGCATGTACATGCGTGAAATGGGTACGGTAGAGCTCCTCACACGTGAAGGCGAAATCGAAATCGCCAAGCGTATTGAAGAGGGCATCCGCGAAGTGATGGGCGCAATCGCGCACTTCCCTGGCACGGTTGACCATATTCTCTCCGAGTACACTCGCGTCACCACCGAAGGTGGCCGCCTGTCCGACGTCCTGAGCGGTTATATCGACCCGGACGACGGCATTGCGCCGCCTGCTGCCGAAGTGCCACCACCTGTCGACCCGAAAGCCGTGAAAGCGGATGACGACACCGACGATGATGACGCCGAAGCGAGCGATGACGAAGAAGAAGCCGAAAGCGGTCCGGATCCGGTCATCGCCGCACAGCGCTTTGGCGCTGTCGCCGACCAGATGGAAATCACCCGCAAGGCCCTGAAAAAGCACGGTCGTGGCAACAAGCTGGCAATCGCCGAGCTGATCGCCCTGGCTGAGCTGTTCATGCCGATCAAACTGGTGCCGAAGCAATTCGAAGGCCTGGTCGAGCGTGTTCGCAGTGCCCTGGATCGTCTGCGTCAGCAAGAGCGCGCGATCATGCAACTCTGCGTTCGTGATGCCCGTATGCCGCGTGCCGACTTCCTGCGCCAGTTCCCGGGCAATGAAGTCGACGAAAGCTGGACCGATGCACTGGCCAAAGGCAAAAGCAAATACGCAGAAGCCATTGGTCGCCTGCAACCGGACATCATTCGTTGCCAGCAGAAGCTGACCGCGCTGGAAACCGAAACCGGTTTAACGATCGCCGAGATCAAGGACATCAACCGTCGCATGTCGATCGGTGAGGCCAAGGCCCGCCGCGCGAAGAAAGAGATGGTCGAAGCGAACTTGCGTCTGGTGATCTCCATCGCCAAGAAGTACACCAACCGTGGCCTGCAATTCCTCGATCTGATCCAGGAAGGCAACATCGGTCTGATGAAAGCGGTAGACAAGTTCGAATACCGCCGCGGCTACAAATTCTCGACTTATGCCACCTGGTGGATCCGTCAGGCGATCACTCGCTCGATCGCCGACCAGGCCCGCACCATCCGTATTCCGGTGCACATGATCGAGACGATCAACAAGCTCAACCGTATTTCCCGGCAGATGCTGCAGGAAATGGGTCGCGAACCGACCCCGGAAGAGCTGGGCGAACGCATGGAAATGCCTGAGGACAAGATCCGCAAGGTATTGAAGATCGCTAAAGAGCCGATCTCCATGGAAACCCCGATCGGTGATGACGAAGATTCTCATCTGGGTGACTTCATCGAAGACTCGACCATGCAGTCGCCAATCGATGTCGCCACTGTTGAGAGCCTTAAAGAAGCGACTCGCGAAGTCCTGTCCGGCCTCACTGCCCGTGAAGCCAAGGTTCTGCGCATGCGCTTCGGTATCGACATGAATACCGACCACACCCTTGAGGAGGTTGGTAAGCAGTTCGACGTGACCCGTGAACGGATTCGTCAGATCGAAGCCAAGGCGCTGCGCAAGCTGCGCCACCCGACGAGAAGCGAGCATTTGCGCTCCTTCCTCGACGAGTGATCACAGAACCCCCGGCCCAGGCCGGGGGTTTTGCTTTATGCAGATTAAATGCCCCGTACATCCCCCCCGCCGCATAGCCCGTCTACACTCGAAGCATTCCCCCAAGCCGTAACGAGACCGTTATGCCCAGATGGCCGACCGTGTTTTATTTGCTGTCGCTGATGACCTGGACCGCAACGGCTGGCGCGTTGACTCTGACCGACGAAGAACGTAGCTGGCTAACGGCTCACCCGGAATTGCGCCTGGGCGTGGACGCGTCCTGGCCGCCGTTTGAGTTTCGCGACGAGCACGGGCGTTATCAGGGCCTGGCAGCGGACTACATCAACGTCATCCGTCAACGGCTGGCCATCAAACTCACGCCCATCGAGCCGGTCAGCTGGACTGAAGTCTTGCAGCAGGCCAAACAAGGCAAGCTAGACATCTTGCCGGGCATTATGTCGACTCCCGAGCGTCAGACGTATCTGTCGTTCACCCGCCCCTATCTCGACTTTCCGATTGTCATTCTGGCTCACGTCGGAGGCCCCCAACCGCGCAAACTCGAAGACCTGTACGGGCTGAAGATCGCCGTGGTGGAAAACTACGCCCCCCATGAACTATTGCGCACCCGCCATCCCGACCTGAATCTGGTGGCGATGCCCAACGTCAGCTCGGCGCTGCAAGCGCTCGCCACCGACGCCGTGGACGCCGTAGTAGGCGATCTCGCCTCCAGTGTCTGGAGCCTGCGCCAGCTCAAGCTCGACGGACTTTACGTCAGCGGTGAAACGCCCTATCGCTACCAATTGGCGATGGCTGTGCCACCGAACAACAAACTGTTGGTCAGCATCCTGGACAAAGTCCTGGCAGACATGACCCCAAGTGAAATCAGTGCTATCCAGGAACATTGGGTCGGTAACGTCCTGGACCATCGAACCATCTGGCTCGACGTGCTGATTTACGGCCTGCCTGGATTACTGTTTCTGATGATCGTGCTGGCAGTGGTTATCCGGATCAACCGCCGACTCAGTTCGGAAATTGCCCGACGGGTCGCTCTGGAACAGGAGCTGCGCAGCAGCGAATACCATTATCGCGGGCTGGTAGAGAGTCTTTCGGCCATCGCCTGGGAAGCCCGGATCAGCGATTACACCTACAGCTACGTGTCACCTCATGCTGAGGAGCTCCTTGGTTACCCATTGCCCCACTGGCTGATTCCAGGCTTCTGGCGCAACATCATCCACCCGGCGGATCTGACCCGGGCCCAAACCTTCTGCGACCGTGAAGTGGCAGCCGGGCGCGATCACAGCGTCGATTACCGGGTCATCACCGCCGACGGCCGCTGCCTGTGGGTCCGCGATATCGTCAGCCTGATCGAGCACGCCCATGAACCGGTACTGCGCGGGCTGATGATCGACATCAGCGAAGCCAAGCGCACCGAAGAGGCGTTGCGCCTGTCGGAACAGAAGTTCGCGTCGGTGTTCCAGCAATGCCCGGATATTCTGGTGATCGCGCGGCTTTCCGACGGTTGTCTGCTGGAAGTCAATGAAGCGTTCGAAGATCAGATCGGCCTCAAGGCCGAAGACGTCATAGGCCAGACCGCCACCGACCTGAACATCTGGGGCGTACCCGGCGTGGGGCCGGGTTTGTTGCAGCGATTGCAGGCCGGCAGCATCCGCAACCTGGAGATGCCCTTTCGCCGCAGCAATGGCCAGGTGTTTACCGGCCTGATTTCCGCCGAGCCTTTCGATCTCGATACGACCCCGGCCCTGGTGGTCGTCGTGCGGGACATCAGTCAGCTCAAAGAAACCCAGCAACAACTGCAAACCTCCGAAGAAAAATTCGCCAAGGCCTTTCATGCGTCTCCCGACGGCTTGCTCTTGTCCCGGCAGAGCGACGGTTTGCTGTTGGAAGTCAACGAAGGCTTCAGCCGTATTACCGGTTTCAACAGCGCGATGTCCGTGGATCGGTCGGCCCTGGACCTGGGGATCTGGGTCAATCTCAACGAACGCAAGCAGATGCTCGAGTTGCTGCACCGGGATGGTTTCGTGCGCGACTTCAGTTGCCACATCCGTCGCAAAGACGGGCAGATCCGGCTCTGTGAGGTTTCAAGCCGGCCGTTGCCCATCGGCGATGAAGACTGCATGCTGACCATTGCCCGGGACATTACCGAACGGCATCTGATGCAGGAGAAACTGCAGCAGGCCGCCACGGTGTTCGAGAGCACTGCCGAAGGTGTATTGATCACCGACACCCAGCAGCACATCAGTGCAGTCAATCGTGCATTCACCGAAATTACCGGCTACAGCGAGAGCGAAGCGCTGGGCCATACTCCTCGCCTGCTCGCCTCGGGCCTGCATGACAGCGCATTTTATGCGGCGATGTGGCATCAGTTGACCGCCGACGGTCATTGGCAGGGCGAGATTTCCAACCGGCGCAAGAATGGCGAGCTTTACCCGAGCTGGCTGACCATCAGTGCAGTGCGCAACCGGGAAAAATTCATCACCCACTTTGTTGCGGTGTTCGCGGACATTTCCAGCCTCAAGCACGCTCAGGCAAAACTCGACTACCAGGCGCACCACGACCCGCTGACCGGCCTGCCAAACCGGACATTATTCGAGAGTCGCCTGCTGACCGCACTGAACAGCCAGCAGGAAAACGGCGGCCAAGGCGCAGTGCTGTTCCTCGACCTGGACCGCTTCAAGCACATCAACGACAGCCTCGGCCACCCCGTCGGCGACCTGTTGCTCAAAGGCATCGCCGTGCGCCTCAAGGAGCAGCTACGCGATATCGATACCGTGGCGCGACTCGGTGGCGATGAATTCATCATCCTGCTCCCAGGGCTGCAACAGTCCAGCGATGCCGACAACATTGCCACCAAGCTGCTCAATTGCTTCTCCGCCCCTTTCCAGGCCGGCGAGCACGAGTTTTTCATCAGCGCCAGCATCGGCACCAGCCTGTACCCCAAGGACGGCTGCGACGTCGCCACGCTGGTCAAGAACGCCGATGCCGCGATGTATCGCTCCAAGGCCAAGGGTCGTAACCGGGTTGAAAGCTACACCCGCGACCTCACCGCCCAAGCCAGCGAGCGCGTGGCGCTGGAACATGAACTGCGGCGCGCCATCGAGCGCAATGAGCTGTTTTTGTACTACCAGCCCAAAATCAGTCTGGATGATCATCGAGTGGTCGGCGCCGAAGCGCTGATTCGCTGGCATCACCCCACCTTCGGCGATGTACCTCCCGAGCACTTCATTCCCCTGGCTGAAGAAAACGGCATGATCCTGCAAATCGGAGATTGGGTACTTGAGACCGCCTGCCGACAGATGTACGAGTGGAATCAGGTCTATGAGTGCCTGGGCCCACTCTCCGTCAACCTCGCAGGCGCGCAACTGCGCCAGCCGAATCTGCTCGGCCGGATCGAACAATTGCTCAAAGACAACCATCTCAATCCCGGCTTCCTGCAACTGGAAATCACTGAGAACTTCATCATGAGCCAGGCCGAAGAAGCACTGGCGGTGCTGCATCAACTCAAACGCCTGGGTGTGCAACTGGCGATCGACGATTTCGGTACTGGCTATTCGTCCCTGAGCTACCTCAAACGCCTGCCGCTGGACATTCTCAAGATCGACCAATCCTTCGTCCGCGGCCTGCCGGACGACCCACACGACGCGGCCATTGTTCGCGCAATCATCGCCCTGGGCCGCAGCATGCAATTCACCGTCATCGCCGAGGGTGTCGAAACCCAGGCGCAGCAGCAATTTCTCACCGCCGAAGGCTGCGAACAGATCCAGGGTTACATCGTCAGCCTGCCACTTCCCCCCGACGAATTCGCCGCGACGTTTCTTCGTACAGCCATATTGGATTTTTCGGATAGCACAGCCGAGAAACCATCGCTATAATCCGCGGCCTACTGAGGGCCTATAGCTCAGTTGGTTAGAGCAGAGGACTCATAATCCTTTGGTCCACGGTTCAAGTCCGTGTGGGCCCACCAAACAAGAAAGCCGCGCTAATGCGCGGCTTTCGTATTTCTGGGTCGGCTATCGCTGATACAGTCGTGTTCGTGCCAGGCGGATATTTCACCAGAGATGTAAGTCTTATTCAGAGTTTCCCTTGGTCTTTACCAAACATTTGCGAAAGCCCATGAGCTAAGAGAAACTCCCGCCTTTCCAGACTCGATAAGGATGCGAGCATTGAAGTTTGAAAGGGATCAGTTTTCCGGCAACCATGGAATTGTCTTCAACGTATCGCGCTTCACCCTGTCAACCAGTGAACGGGGTAGCCTCAGAACACTGCATTTTGGTGAGGCGAAAGCCGCCCACTATGAAGTGAGCAATCTGGTGGTGGAGCTCTACGACAAAATGCTCGCCAAGGATTTACCCTGCCAAATGATGGTCGGGATCTCCAAACCCCTGACCCGGAAACAGGGGGATTTACTCAATACCCAACGAACGAGTATCGCCAACCTCACCAGTGGTGTTTTCGCCGCAGCGGCAGGTAAGTTTATGCCCGGTGCGGCCATTCCGGTGGGATGGGCAGTCCGCGAGTTCACGCTGAGCAAATTGCCGACTTATCACGCCGGCGATGTCATCGTCAGCCTGGATGCGCAGGTCAGTGGTGGCATAGGCCCTCAGCACTCCGGAACGTCCATGATCATCAAGACTCAAGGCGGATAAGACCATGAACGAATATGGCCTGTACGCCGTGGCTTACGCAGTGTTCCTGCTGTTGTTCTTCTATCTGAAATCCTACGGCCTCAGAAAATGGCTGGGCATCGCTCTGGTCGCTCTGGGGGTTGCGAGTATTTTTATGCTGCCACCCTTCATCGCCGGCTTCGATCTGGGCATCGTTTCAACCAATGCTATCGGCATCGGGGCTACGCTGTTTTTTAGTCGGTCCCGGTATGCGACGTGAGCCATCGGAAGGCGAGGCAAAGAAATTAGACCGGCCGAGCCACCAAGACGACGACAGCAAAGGTCACTAGGGCCAGCGCGCGCCGAGCCCAAACGGCAGCAAGATCGCTCGGGTCACGGTGGGGGCCGGGCTACGCATGTCTTCGGCCAATATGGCCATGTCTCGGTGCAACTGCTCGATGCTGGCTTGAGTCGTGGGAGGTAAGGACATACTGCGTCTTCCTGTCGGGGCTCGGGTCGCGCTGTGTGCGCTGCTCCAAGGCGGGTCGTGCGTCATTTTTCCTGTCTGCCGTCCAGGTTATATTTTGCGCGGACGCTGGGTTATCGGATGACGCCCGCCAAGGTTGTAGGCAAACTCCGAGAATTGCGTAATGGGCGCATTTGGGCACTTTGCCGCCTTGTTGGGCTTTTCTTCGACGGGATACTCTCCAGACGTCGCTGCCAATGCAGCGATCGGGTGTGGTAACCCGGTGAAACCAGCGCAACAGTGCACTCATTACGAATACAGGCAGTTTTTGTTCCTGTGATCTTGATATGGCGGCTGTGCGTGGGACGCCCTCGGGCGTGCCGGTTTCCTTGGTTCCCGGTTTACCACCCTGCGTACAGCTGCCACCTTTTCGTGTGGTAACGAAAAGGGCAGCTCCTCGAACCCAGGAGTAGAACCATGACCAAAACAATTCCGCCCGCAGCTTCCGAGCTGAAAACCATCGGCTTCACGCCGTTCATATACAACTCGGACCAGCCACTGTTCCACGTCAGCGCGGGCGTCCCCATCGTCGACGCATTGACTCAAGCCTCCGACCTGCTATCCCTCGCAAAATCATTTGCCGAGGACGCAGCCTACGCAAAAGACACCGACCGCCACGCCTGGGCCGCACATTACCTGACGGCGATGAGCAAAGCGGTGATTGATGATGTGGTGAAAGTGCTGACACCGCGACCTGCCCGGACAGCGACGGAGTCCGAAGAATAGCGCCTGCACATTTCTTGAAACACGCCCCGATTTTTCGGGGCTTCCAGATCGTGATCGGGCGTTCGGATGCTTAAGCCCAAACACTCAACGCTGGTATCGCCCGCACGGGCACCAGCCCTTCAAGCACTTCACCCGTCAACACAACCTCATACGTATCCGCCCCCCTACCCCACTGCTCCACAATGACCATGCGCTCTACCAGAACCCCTGCCAATCCGGTAATCGTATCGGCCAATGCCTCCACGATTTTTTGAGCCCGCAACCACAAGCGATCATTAATCTCTGTCAGCTCAGCAATGATGCTGTCAGACGACGCTGGGTCCGTATCGGGGTAGGAGATATTTCGAAGCAAATACCGAAGCTCTCTTATTTTCGCGTAGTCCTGTTCCGCTCCAAACTCTCCTTTCAGGATGGCTGCCGCTTTCGACTTATCGACGCGTTTCTCGGGCGAATGCTTTGCAGGTAATGACTGCGCCATGGAGCCGGCGAAGAGGACCATTATCCGAGCCTCCAAATGTTCCTTCATGGCTTCGATCGACGAAATTGACCGACTCAAGGTAATGGAAGCCCCCCCATGGTGCGTCAGGCCCATGGTCACTTTCAGGGTCACATCACCCGTTTCAAAACCCAGGGCTCGGGCTACGACGTAATGCCCCATTTCGTGATTCGCAATCTGCAGTGCATAGTCTCGCAGAGCCGCTGGCATGCTCTTCATTTCGATCCCCTCGCTTCATAGCCCTTGGTTGCGCATTCGACTACGAGTGACAATTTGTGTCCATCCAATTAACCCGCTGAGGGCATGGAGTGCCTGTAACATGCCTGCCCATTGATCTGTGCCGCTGGAGATGCCCCTTTGCCTGACACCCGCCCGCCCGTCCTTGACGAAATCGACCGCCAATTGATCGCGGCCTTGCAAATCAACGCGCGCGAAAGTGTCGCCATGCTCGCCCGTCAACTGGGTATCGCCCGCACCACCGTCACGTCGCGCCTGGCGCGGCTGGAAAAGGCCAGAGTGATCACCGGTTATGGCGTGCGCCTGGGGCAACGGGTGGTGGATGGCGGATTGCAGGCATACGTCGGGATCACGGTGCAACCACGGTCCGGCAAGGAAGTGCTGCGTCGTCTCAGCGCCATGGCGCAGGTGCAGCAGCTGTGCGCGGTGAGTGGCGAATTTGATTATGTGGCGTGGTTGCGCACCGATTCGCCGGAGCAGCTGGATCAGTTGCTGGATCAGATCGGCAGTGTGGACGGGGTGGAGAAGACGACGACTTCGATCATCTTGAGCAGCAAGATTGATCGGGGGCAGCCGGTTTGAGTTTCTGACGATAGGTCTTCGGTGTTTGGTCGGACCTCTTCGCGGGCAAGCCTCGCTCCTACAGTATGTAGCGGCACGTCGTCATAGTGCGCAAACAATGTGCAAAACGACGACACATTGCGTCTTATTAACGTGTTCTACGCTCTCTAAAATGGCTGCCATCTTTTCCTATACTCAGACGCGCACTCTGCGTCAGGTCGCCAGCAAGGTCAGCCATGAACAAGAACAATCGCCATCCTGCAGACGGTAAAAAACCGGTCACCGTTTTCGGCCCGGACTTTCCTTTCGCTTTCGACGACTGGATCGAGCATCCGGCCGGGCTGGGCAGTATTCCGGCACACAATCACGGCGCCGAAGTGGCGATTGTCGGCGCCGGCATTGCAGGCCTGGTAGCCGCCTACGAATTGATGAAGCTGGGCCTTAAACCCGTCGTCTACGAAGCCTCGAAGATGGGCGGCCGTCTGCGCTCGCAGGCCTTCAATGGCGCTGAAGGCATCATCGCCGAGCTCGGCGGTATGCGTTTCCCGGTGTCGTCCACTGCGTTTTATCACTACGTCGACAAGCTCGGCCTCCAGACCAAGCCCTTCCCGAACCCGCTGACGCCTGCGTCGGGCAGCACGGTAATCGATCTGGAAGGTAAAACTCATTACGCACAGAAACTGGCGGATCTTCCTGCACTGTTCCAGGAAGTCGCTGACGCCTGGGCCGATGCTCTGGAAGCCGGCTCGCAGTTCTCCGATATCCAGCAAGCGATCCGTGACCGCGACGTGCCGCGCCTCAAGGAACTGTGGAACACCTTGGTGCCGCTGTGGGACGACCGCACGTTCTACGATTTCGTCGCCACCTCCGAAGCCTTCGCCAAGCTCTCGTTCCATCATCGCGAAGTGTTCGGCCAGGTCGGTTTCGGTACTGGCGGCTGGGACTCGGACTTCCCCAACTCGATGCTGGAAATCTTCCGCGTAGTGATGACCAACTGCGACGATCACCAGCACTTGGTAGTCGGCGGCGTGGAACAAGTGCCGCTGGGCATCTGGCGCCATGTGCCGGAGCGTTGCGTGCATTGGCCTGAAGGCACCAGTCTCAGTTCGTTGCACAGTGGCGCGCCGCGCTCCGGCGTGAAAAAAATTGCCCATGCACCGAACGGGCGTTTTACCGTCACCGATAACTACGGCGACACACGCGAATACGCGGCCGTACTGACCACCTGCCAGAGCTGGCTGCTGACCACCCAGATCGAATGCGACGAAAGCCTGTTCTCGCAAAAGATGTGGATGGCCCTGGACCGCACCCGCTACATGCAATCGTCGAAGACGTTTGTGATGGTCGATCGCCCATTCTGGAAGGACAAGGACCCGGAAACCGGTCGCGACCTGATGAGCATGACCCTCACCGATCGCCTGACCCGCGGCACGTACCTGTTCGATAACGGCGACGACAAGCCAGGGGTGATTTGCCTGTCGTACTCGTGGATGAGCGACGCGCTGAAAATGCTCCCGCACCCGGTGGAAAAACGCGTGAAACTGGCGCTGGACGCATTGAAGAAGATCTACCCGAAAGTCGACATCGCCGCGCGGATCATCGGCGATCCGATCACCGTTTCATGGGAAGCCGACCCGCATTTTCTCGGGGCTTTCAAAGGTGCGCTGCCCGGCCACTACCGCTACAACCAGCGCATGTACGCGCACTTCATGCAGGACGACATGCCGGCCGAGCAGCGCGGGATTTTCATCGCTGGCGACGACGTTTCGTGGACGCCGGCATGGGTCGAAGGCGCGGTGCAGACGTCGCTCAACGCGGTGTGGGGGATCATGAAACACTTCGGCGGTGAAACTCACGCCGAAAACCCGGGTCCAGGAGATGTGTTCAACGAGATCGGTCCGATCGCCCTGCCCGAGTAAGAGGAATCCGAAATGCGCGTAGCCCTTTACCAATGTCCACCGCTGCCCCTGGATGTCGCAGGTAATCTGCAACGCCTGCATCAACTGGCGCTGGAGGCCAAGGGCGCAGACTTGCTGGTGCTGCCGGAGATGTTCCTGACCGGCTACAACATCGGCATCGATGCGGTCAGCGTGCTGGCGGAGGTGCACAACGGTGAATCGGCGCAGCAAATCGCGCGCATTGCCAAAACGACGGGGATCGCCATTTTGTATGGCTACCCGGAGCGTACCGAAGACGGGCAGATCTACAACGCCGTACAGTTGATCGACGCCAATGGCGAGCGGTTGTGCAACTACCGCAAGACTCACTTGTTCGGCGACCTCGATCACTCGATGTTCAGCCCCGGGCCGGATGAGTTTCCGCTGGTTGAACTCAACGGCTGGAAGCTTGGCTTTTTGATCTGCTACGACCTGGAGTTCCCGGAAAACGCCCGGCGCCTGGCGTTGGCCGGTGCCGAGCTGATCCTGGTACCGACGGCGAACATGATTCCCTACGACTTCATCGCCGACGTCACCGTCCGCGCACGGGCCTTCGAAAACCAGTGTTATGTGGCTTACGCCAACTATTGCGGGCACGAAGGCGAGATCCAGTATTGCGGCCAAAGCAGCATCGCCGCGCCGGATGGCAGCCGCATCGCCCAGGCCGGACTTGATGAAGCGCTGATTGTCGGTGAACTGGATCGTCAGCTGATGATCGATTCCCGCGCCGCCAATCGCTACTTCCTCGACCGCCGTCCCGAGCTATACGGCGAGCTGAACAAGCGCTAATCCGCTAGCATTAGCGCTTCTCTGTTCTGGAAGTGCTCATGCCTGCGCTGAATCACCCTCGCCTCCACACTGAAACCCTCGCCAATGGCCTGCGGGTGACGCTGCGTCATGCTCCCGATTTGAAGCGTTGCGCCGCTGCGTTGCGGGTCGCTGCCGGCAGTCACGATGTGCCACTGGCCTGGCCGGGGCTGGCGCACTTTCTTGAGCATTTGCTGTTCCTGGGTACAGAGCGCTTTCCCGCAGGGCAAGGGCTGATGGCCTACGTGCAAGGTCATGGCGGGCAGGTGAATGCGCGAACCAGCGAACGTACGACGGACTTCTTTTTCGAGCTGCCGCCTCAGGCGTTTAACGGTGGGCTGGAGCGTTTGTCAGACATGCTCGCTCATCCGCGTATGAATCCAGACGATCAGCGGCGGGAACGAGAAGTGCTGCACGCCGAATTTGTCGCTTGGTCGCGGGATGCGACGGCCCAACAACAGTTCGCGCTGTACGATGGACTCTCGGCGGCTCATCCGTTGCGGGCGTTTCATGCGGGAAACCGTTACAGCCTGCCGGTGCCGCAACCCGAATTCCAGCAAGCGCTGAAGGACTTTTATCAGCGGTTTTACCAGACCGGGCAGATGACGCTGAGTTTGGCCGGGCCACAGAATCTCGATGAATTGAAGCGGATGGCACAGGTGTTCGCCGTTGCTATTCCCTCCGGCGAGAAAGTCCCTCAGACAAAACCCACCCTGTTGATAGATTCTTCAGACAATAGTTATCAACAGGCTGGAGAACGTCGGCTGGATCTGCTGTTCACCTTCGAAGCACTGCCCGACTCATCGCCCGAAGCGCTGGCGTTCCTGTGCCACTGGCTGAACGCCGAAAAACCCGGAGGCCTGTTCGCGCAGCTGCGAGAGCATGGGCTGGTGGACAACCTGAAAGCCACGCCGCTCTATCACTACGCTGGCCAAGCCTTGCTGCACATCGAATTCACACGGCCCGCCCACGCTACGCAACCGGACAATGTGATCGGCGAACAGCTTCTGGATTGGCTGGGCTTTTTTGCCTCCCATCAGGATTGGGCCGAATTGCGCGAAGAGTATGCAGCTCTGCTGCAGCGCCAACAGCAAGTCAGTAGCGCCTTGCAACTGGCCCGACGAGACAGCGAACAGCTTGAAGCCGGGTTGTCTGAACAGGGCGTCGTCGCCCTCAAGGCAATCCTCAAACAAATCGGCGCTGTGGATAACTTTACCGGCCAGTGGCAACTGCCGACTCCTAACCCGTTTTTGCGCGCCGAGACGCCAGCCCCGAATGCCGGATTGATTCGCGGCCAGACCAGCGCCCACCGCGGCCTGCGGACTTTTGCTCAGGATCGCTCACGCATTCGCCGCGAAAGATCGCCAATGCAATTCAGTCAGGCGTTGCCGGAAAACACCGATCAAGGTGCGGTTTATCTGCGCTGGCGCCTGGAGTTCGCGCCTCACAGCCGCCTTCAGTCGAATCTGGAAAACAATCTGCGGATGTTGCGCGAAGATGCGCGTCAGGCCGGTGTCGACTTTTCCTTCAGTGCTTCGGGCAACGAATGGCTATTGAAAATGACGGGGCTGCAGGAACCGATGCCGACAGTCCTCGAACATGCGCTGAAAGAACTGACAAAGCCTGATGCCGATTTCTCACAGGAAGCGCCGGCGGCCGTTGCATTGATGCCGATTCGACAGCTTCTCAAAGCATTGCCCGATCTATGCCATGAGCACAGCGTAGTCTCGGATGACCTGCAGCAACTCTGGTCGAGCGCACGCTGGGATGGCCTGGCGGCCGGCCTGTCAGCCCAGACACAAGCGGCGATGGGGCTTGCCTTGAGTCGTATTCCCGGCACTGCGGACAGTCAACTGACGCCGCCTCCGTCGATTCGCTCGCAGCATCTCTGGAACTCCGTCGATACCGCCTCCAGCGAACACGCACTGTTGCTCTTTTGTCCGACAGCCACCCATGACATCGCCGATGAAGCCGCCTGGCGTTTGCTCGCGCACGTGTGCCAGACGCCGTTCTACCAGCGCCTGCGGGTGGAGCTGCAACTTGGGTATGCCGTTTTCAGCGGACTACGCCAGTTAAACGGTCAGACCGGGCTGCTGTTTGGCGTGCAATCACCGAGCGTCGCGCCCCTGGATTTACTGGAACACATCGAACAGTTCCTCAGCGAATTGGAAGGGATGATCGAAAGCATCGATGACGCGACCTTCATTGCTCAACGCCAAGCCCTGGCCGATCAATTCGACAACATCGCCCTGCCCAACGCCCAGGCCGCCGAACTGCTCTGGCAAGGCAAACTGGCTGGCCACTCGTCGGATTACCTGAAGCATCTGCCTCAGGCGATTCTGATGATCGACCGTGAAGCCTTGCTGGCGGCGGCACAACGACTGAATCGGGCCGACGGTGGATGGCGCTGTCTGGCCAACGGACCGTGCCCCACTACGCTTTGGCAAGTGGCAAAATGATCATTACCGGTGCTGCAATTAGCTTTCTCAAAGATTCGTGGCCAATCGCTCTGTAATTTTGAGTAACATAGCCACCTAACTATCTGAACATCTCCGGCTGGAGGTGGACTATATGTATAGGTCTCAACTGTCCCATCCACCTGAAGGAGCGCTTCTATGTCCTGGTCCAAACCTGCTTACACCGACCTGCGTATCGGCTTCGAAGTCACCATGTACTTCGCAAGCCGCTAAGCTCTGCCGTCTGGTAGAGAATGCAGTGCTACGCCTCGGCTCGCCGGGGCGTTTTTATTTTCAGCTTTCAATGATGGAGCGGCCATGTTTGTCCAGATTCTAGGTTCCGCCGCCGGCGGCGGTTTCCCCCAGTGGAACTGCAACTGCGTGAACTGCGCAGGTTTTCGCGACGGCAGCCTGCGGGCCGAGGCGCGCACCCAGTCGTCCATCGCCATTTCCGATAACGGCGTGAACTGGGTGTTGTGCAACGCATCGCCGGACATCCGCGCCCAACTCCAGAGCTTCGCCCCGATGCAACCGGGCCGTGCCCTGCGCGATACCGGCATCAACGCGATCATCCTGATGGACAGTCAGATCGACCACACCACCGGCCTGCTCAGCCTGCGTGAAGGTTGCCCGCATCAGGTCTGGTGCACCGACATGGTCCACGAAGACCTGAGCACCGGTTTCCCTCTGTTCACCATGCTGACGCACTGGAATGGCGGGTTGAACTGGAACCGTATCGAACTCGATCAGAGCTTCACCGTCCCGGCCTGCCCGAACCTGCGCTTCACCCCGCTGCCCTTGCGTAGCGCCGCGCCACCGTACTCGCCGCACCGCTTCGACCCGCATCCGGGCGACAACATCGGCCTGATCGTCGAAGACCTGAGCACCGGCGGTAAACTGTTCTATGCACCGGGCCTGGGCAAGGTCGACGCAGCGCTGCTGAAGATCATGGCCAGCAGCGATTGCCTGTTGGTGGATGGCACGATGTGGGACGACGACGAAATGCAGCGCCGTGGCGTCGGCACGCGCACTGGCCGGGAAATGGGCCACCTGGCGCAGAACGGCCCTGGCGGCATGCTCGAAGTGCTGGAACAGCTGCCCAAGCAACGCAAAGTGCTTATCCACATCAACAACACCAACCCGATTCTCGATGAGGATTCGCCGGAGCGTGCGGAGCTGGCCCGTCGCGAGGTTGAAGTGGCGTATGACGGCATGAGTATTGTGTTGTAGCGGATGGCACCATCGCGGGCAAGCCACGCTCCCACAGTAGTTCGCGTAATCCTGTGGGAGCGGGCTTGCCCGCGAAGGCGTCAGACCAGACACCAAAGAATCCACCGGTTGTACCCGGAGAACAGCAATGACTGACACCGCAATGTCCCCCGCCGAATTCGAAGCGGCCCTGCGCGCCAAGGGTGCCTACTACCACATCTATCACCCGTATCACGTGGCGATGTATGAAGGCCGGGCGACCCGCGAGCAGATCCAGGGCTGGGTCGCCAACCGTTTCTATTACCAGGTGAACATTCCACTCAAGGATGCCGCGATTCTGGCCAACTGCCCGGACCGCGAGATTCGTCGTGAGTGGATTCAGCGTTTGCTGGACCATGATGGCGCCCCCGGCGAAGAGGGCGGCATCGAAGCCTGGCTACGCCTCGGCCAAGCGGTCGGCCTCGACCCGGATCAACTGCGCTCTCAGGAACTGGTGCTGCCTGGCGTGCGTTTCGCCGTCGATGCCTACGTCAACTTCGCCCGCCGGGCCCGTTGGCAGGAAGCCGCCAGCAGTTCGCTGACCGAGCTGTTCGCGCCGCAGATCCATCAATCGCGTCTCGACAGTTGGCCGCAGCATTACCCGTGGATCGACCCGGCCGGTTACGAGTATTTCCGTACACGTCTGGGCCAGGCGCGCCGGGATGTGGAGCACGGTCTGGCGATCACTTTGCAGCACTACACTACGCGGGAAGGCCAGGAGCGCATGCTGGAAATTCTCCAGTTCAAACTGGACATTCTTTGGAGCATGCTCGATGCCATGAGCATGGCCTACGAACTGAACCGCCCGCCGTACCACAGCGTGACCGAACAGCGGGTCTGGCATAAAGGAATCACCTTATGAGTTTCGATCGCAGCAAAACCCCGACCTGGCGTCCCGGCTACCGTTTCCAGTACGAACCCGCGCAAAAAGGCCATGTGTTGCTCTACCCGGAAGGCATGATCAAACTCAATGACAGCGCTGCGCTGATTGGTGGTTTGATTGATGGTCAACGGGATGTCGCGGCGATCATCGCCGAATTGAAAACGCAATTCCCCGACGTGCCCGAGCTCGGTGACGACATCGAGCAATTCATGGAGGTTGCCCGTGCTCAGCACTGGATCGAACTTGCCTGATTCCGTGTTAGACAAGTTACCGCCCAAGCCTGAAATCGGCCTGCCACTGTGGTTGCTGGCCGAGCTGACCTATCGCTGCCCGCTGCAGTGTCCGTACTGCTCCAATCCATTGGATTTCGCCGAGCAAGGCAAAGAGTTGACCACCGAGCAGTGGATCAAAGTCTTTCGCGAAGCCCGGGAGATGGGTGCGGCGCAGCTGGGTTTTTCCGGCGGTGAGCCGCTGGTGCGCCAAGACCTCGCCGAGTTGATCTTTGAAGCGCGCAAGCTGGGTTTTTATACCAACCTGATCACCTCCGGCATCGGCCTCACCGAACAGAAAATCAGCGACTTCAAGAAGGCCGGTCTGGACCACATCCAGATCAGTTTTCAGGCCAGCGACGAGCAAGTGAATAACCTGCTGGCCGGCTCAAAAAAGGCCTTCGCGCAAAAGCTCGAAATGGCTCGCGCGGTGAAGGCTCACGGCTACCCGATGGTGCTGAACTTCGTCACCCATCGGCACAACATCGACAAGATCGACCGGATCATCGAGCTGTGCATTGCCCTTGAAGCGGACTTCGTCGAACTCGCGACGTGCCAGTTCTACGGCTGGGCCCAGCTCAATCGGGTCGGCCTGTTGCCGACTAAAGAACAATTGGTTCGCGCCGAACGCATCACCAATGAATACCGCGCCAAACTGGAAGCCGAAGGGCATCCGTGCAAGCTGATTTTCGTTACGCCGGACTATTACGAAGAACGCCCGAAAGCCTGCATGAACGGTTGGGGCAGCATTTTTCTGACAGTCACGCCGGACGGAACCGCGCTGCCTTGCCATGGTGCCCGACAGTTGCCAGTGCAGTTTCCCAACGTGCGTGACCACAGCATGCAGCACATCTGGTACGACTCGTTCGGTTTCAACCGCTTTCGCGGCTACGACTGGATGCCCGAGCCGTGCCGTTCCTGCGACGAGAAAGAAAAGGATTTCGGCGGCTGCCGCTGTCAGGCATACATGCTCACGGGTGACGCGAGTAACGCCGACCCGGTGTGCAGCAAGTCGGAACATCACGGCGTGATTCTCAAGGCCCGCGAAGAAGCCGAACACGCGACCCAGACCATTGAACAACTGGCCTTTCGCAATGAACGAAACTCACGCCTCATCGCCAAAAGCTGAACCCTTGAGCGCCGCCAGGGCTGTCGCGGCGGGCATCGACTTCGCCGAGTTACAGGTCGGGCAACATGGCCTGTTCTGGAACGAATACCGCCCCGAGGACGCCGCCTGCCGGATCTGGCAGTGGCGCGACGGCCAGGCTCGTTGCCTGACGCCGCCCACCTTCAGTGTGCGCAGCCGGGTGTACGAATATGGCGGAGGCGCGTTTTGTCTGACCGATGACGGGCTGGTTTTCGTCAACGAGGCCGATCAGCAGCTGTATCGGCAATCGCTGACCGGTGAGGCGCCTGAGGTCCTGACTTCAAATGAATGCCGCTACGGCGATCTGCAGTTCGCCGACGGGCAGGTGCTGGCGGTGGAAGAGAACCGCGATAAACATCGCCTGGTGGCGATCGATCTGGTTGACGGCCAACGTCATCTGCTGGCCGAAGGTGCCGACTTCTACTCGGCACCGACCTTGAGTCCTGACGGTCAGCGTCTGGCCTGGATCGAGTGGAATCGCCCGGATCAGCCCTGGACCGCTACTCGCCTGATGGTTGCCGAACGCCAGAGCGATCACACCTTCGCGCAACCGCGCTGTGTGGCGGGTGACGGTGACGAGGAGTCACTGCAACAACCTCGATTCGATGACAGCGGTCGTCTGTTTTGTCTGACGGATCGCGGCGGTTTCTGGCAGCCGTGGGTGGAGTCGGGCAACGGTCTGAGTCCACTCCCAAGCGCTGCCGCCGACCATGGTCCGGCGCCTTGGCAACTGGGTGGTTGCACCTGGTTACCGTTGGGCGAAGACACTTATCTGGCGAGTTGGACCGAAGGTGGTTTTGGTCGACTGGGGCTTTGTCATGGCGATGGTTCCTGTGACGATTTCACTGGCGACTACAGCCGCTTCCGCCATCTCGCACAGGATGCACGGTTCATCTACTGCATCGCTGCTTCGCCGGTCAGTTCATCGGCAATCATTGCCATCGACCGTGAAACACGCCAGGTCAACGTTCTGGCCGGCGGTATTGCACCGCTGCCCGCCGAACAGATCAGCCGCCCGCAAACCCTGCGCTATCCAAGCGGTTCGGGCGAGGCCCATGGTTTCTTCTACCCGGCGATGACCAACGACACGAAACCGCCGTTGGTGGTGTTCATTCACGGCGGCCCGACTTCTGCCTGCTACCCGATGTTCGACCCGCGGATCCAGTATTGGGCACAACGCGGCTTCGCCGTGGCCGACCTCAATTACCGAGGCAGCAGCGGCTATGGCCGGGCTTATCGCCAGGCGTTGCATTTGAGTTGGGGCGATGTGGATGTGGAGGATGCCTGTGCGGTGGTGGCCTATCTCGCCGAACGTGGACTGATCGACGGCGACAGGGCGTTTATCCGCGGCGGCAGCGCCGGCGGGTACACCACGTTGTGCGCACTGGCCTTTCACAAGGTCTTTCGGGCGGGCGCCAGCCTGTATGGCGTCAGCGATCCCGTTGCGCTAGGCCGTGCTACGCACAAGTTCGAAGGTGATTATCTGGATTGGTTGATCGGCGACCCTGAACAAGACGCCGAACGCTACGCCGCGCGCACGCCATTGCTGCACGCGAATGACATCAGCGTTCCGGTGATTTTCTTTCAGGGCGAACTGGACGCCGTGGTGGTGCCGCAACAGACCCGCGACATGGTCACTGCGCTACAGGACAACGGCCTTCTGGTCGAAGCGCATTATTACGCCGACGAGCGCCATGGCTTTCGCAAGGCCGGCAATCAGGCCCATGCGCTGGAGCAGGAGTGGTTGTTTTATCGGAGGGTGATGGCGCTCGCGGGCTGAAGTCTTCGCTCAGTGCAGGTATTTGCGGTGCCCCCATTCGCGAGCAAGCCCGCTCCCACACTGGACCTTCTGTGAACACATTATGTGTGAACACCAGAGATCAAATGTGGGAGCGGGCTTGCTCGCGAATGCGATCTAATCGGCGCAGCCAGACTCAGCGCTTGGCGATGATATACACCGCATGTACGATCCCCGGAATGTAACCGCACAACGTCAGCAGAATGTTCAGCCAGAATGCCCCGGCGAAACCGACTTGCAGAAACACACCCAGTGGCGGCAACAGAATGGCGATGATGATGCGAATAAAATCCATGGGGAAGCTCCTGATTGATGTTGGCTCTATGGGCCATACAGTTTATCGACACTGCGGTGTTCTTCAGGGTTCAGTGTGGATTCGGATTACAGCCCTCAGTTGCGGACTTTGCTGGAGGAAATAGAAGTCTGGAGGAATACCTGAGCAGGCTGGGGATACTGGACGGGTTGAGCTGAGCACTTTTTTCCAGGCAAAAGAAAACCCCGCCGAAGCGGGGCTTTGCAGACTGTTTCCCTGACATCCATTTCACTCCGCCGTCCTGGCAGAATCCTACGTGTCCGTGTTGTTGCTTTGCGCTTCCTGCGCGACGTCCATGTGAAGTAGATTAGCTCTGGATCCAATCTTCGCCTATGGGAAAACAGCAGCACGTTATGTAAGAGAATGCTTACATAACGTTAAAGGGTCAGAATTGTCCTGCGTCCAGCAGGAACAGCGATTCGCTGCCCGCCTTTACCGACGCGCTCAACGAGTGAATACGCGGCAGCAGACGTGCGAAATAGAACCGCGCCGTACCGAGTTTGCTCGCGTAGAAATCGTCCTGCGCTTCCTTACCGAAAGCAGCCTTGGCCATCAGTGCCCACATGTAGGCGTAGGCCATGTAGCCGAATGCCTGCAGATACTCGACGGACGCCGCGCCGATCTCGTTCGGGTTGTTTTTCGCCCGGTCCAGCAACCACGCGGTCAGTTCGTCGAGGGTGTCCACTGCATCATTCAGCGGCTGGGTGAACTCCGCCAGGTCAGCATTGGCTGTCGCGGTGAAATGACGAATCTCGTCGGCGAACAGTGTGTAGAACGCCCCGCCGCTGCCAACGATCTTGCGTCCTACAAGGTCCAGCGCCTGAATACCGTTGGTGCCTTCGTAGATCTGAGTAATCCGTACATCACGAACCAGTTGCTCCTGGCCCCACTCACGAATGTAGCCGTGACCGCCAAAAACCTGCTGGCCGTGAACCGTGGTTTCCAGACCCAGGTCGGTCAGGAATGCCTTGGCCACCGGTGTCAGCAATGCAACCAGGTCTTCTGCGCGCTTGCGGGTGGTGGCGTCTTCGCTGAACTTGGCGGTGTCCAGCTGCATCGCCACGTAAGTGGAGAAGGCACGACCGCCTTCGTTCGAGGCTTTCATGGTCAGCAGCATGCGACGCACGTCCGGGTGGACGATGATCGGGTCAGCCACTTTGTCCTTGTTCTGCGCGCCGGTCGGCGAGCGGCTTTGCAGGCGGTCGCGAGCGTATTCGATAGCGTTCTGGTACGAACGCTCGCCAGTGGCCAGGCCCTGGATGCCAACGCCCAGACGCTCGTAGTTCATCATGGTGAACATCGCCGCCAGGCCTTTGTTCGGCTCGCCGACCAGGTAACCCACGGCTTCGTCGAAGTTCATCACGCAGGTCGCGGACGCCTGGATGCCCATCTTGTGTTCGATCGAACCGCAGTTTGCCGGGTTGCGTGCACCCAGGCTGCCATCGGCATTGACCATGAACTTCGGCACCAGGAACAGCGAAATGCCTTTCGGCCCCGCCGGTGCGTCCGGCAGTTTGGCCAGTACCAGGTGAATGATGTTCTCGGTCAGGTCGTGTTCACCGCCGGTGATGAAGATTTTGGTGCCGCTGACTTTGTAGGAACCGTCGGCCTGAGGCTCGGCCTTGGTACGGATAATCCCCAGGTCAGTACCGGCGTGCGGCTCGGTCAGGCACATGGAACCGGCCCATACACCGGCGTACATGTTCGGCAGGTACGCCGCTTTCAGCTCTTCGCTGGCGTGGGCGTTGATCGACAGACAGGCGCCGGCGGTCAGCATCGGGTATAGACCGAACGACAGGCTCGCGGAGTTGACCATTTCTTCAACCTGCGCCGAAACCGCCTTGGGCATGCCCATGCCGCCGTAGGTCGGATCACCACCGACACCAACCCAACCGCCTTCAGCGTAAGTCTGATAAGCCTGTGGGAAACCGGCCGGGGTGGTGACGGCACCGTCCGCCCAATGGCAACCTTCTTCGTCAGCCGCACGGCTCAGGGGCGCGATGCTTTTGCTGGTGACCTTGCCGGCTTCTTCGAGAATGGCTTCGACCGTTTCCGCATCGACGGTCTCGGCCAGCGCAGGCAGTTCGGCCCAGAGTTTGGCGACCTCGAAAACTTCATTGAGGACGAAGCGCATATCGCGCAGGGGCGCTTTGTAGTCAGCCATGGCAAACCTCGCAAGATCTAAACAGGTGGTTCGTAGAATAGTGATTTCGTTGCGTCCGAGTGTACCTCAACAACTTTTACGACACATAGGGTCGACTCATGACTGTTTTGTTATTTTTAGTCACCAGCATTTCAGCTGAGATCGTTCTCGCCTGTCAGAACGCATTCGCGGGCAAGCCTCGCTCCTACAGGTCGTGTCGCACGCATTTCACATGGACGACATAAAACCGTAGGAGCGAGGCTTGCCCGCGAAGCTTTTCAAGCCTGATCGTCAGAGCGCAAACAACTCCGCCGGCAGCTTCATCAGGCAATCGCTGCCCGCCTCGATGGCCGCCCGATGAGCAGCCGTACGTGGCAGCAAACGCTTGAAGTAAAACTCGCTGGTCGCCAGTTTGCCTTTGCAGTAATCGGCATCGCCGCTGCCCGCATCCAACTGCGCCTGAGCCACCAACGCCATGCGTAGCCACAGGTAGCCGAGGATGATGTAGCCGCTGTACATCAGGTAATCCACCGAGGCGGCGCCGACTTCATCCGGATTTTTCATCGCAGCCATGCCGACCTTGGTGGTCAACTCACCCCACTGCTGATTCAGACCATTGAGCTGCGCCACATAGCTGCCGAGTTGCGGATGCTCAGCGTTTGCTGCACAGAACTTGTGGACGATTCTGGTGAAGCCGCGCAGCAGTTTTCCCTGACTGCCAAGGACTTTGCGCCCAAGCAAGTCTAGCGCCTGAATGCCGTTGGTGCCTTCGTAGATCGGCGCGATCCGGCAGTCGCGAACCAGCTGCTCCATGCCCCACTCACGAATGAAACCGTGGCCGCCAAACACCTGCATGCCGAGGTTGGTCACCTCCAGCCCGGTGTCGGTCATGAAGGCTTTGCAGATCGGCGTCAGGAATGCCAACAGGTCTTCGGCGTCCTGACGCGCCGTTTCATCCGGGCTCAGATGAGCGACGTCCAGCAACTGCGCGGTGAAATAGGTCAGCGCCCGGTTGCCTTCATTGAAGGCCTTCATGGTCAGCAACATCCTGCGCACATCGGGATGAACGATGATCGGGTCGGCGACTTTTTCCGGTGCTTTCGGACCGGTCAGCGAGCGCATTTGCAGGCGGTCGTTGGCGTATTTGATCGCGCCCTGGAAACTTGCCTCACCCAGACACAGACCTTGCATGCCGGTGCCGAGCCGCGCGTGGTTCATCATGGTGAACATGCAGTTCAGGCCCTTGTTCGGCTCACCGATCAAGAATCCCTTCGCGTCATCGAAATTCAGCACACAGGTGGCCGAGGCCTTGATGCCCATTTTGTGTTCGATCGAACCGCAGGAAACGCCATTGCGCTCGCCCGCCTCGCCCTCGGCATCGGGTAGGTATTTAGGAACGATAAACAGCGAAATGCCCTTGGTACCGGCAGGCGCGTCCGGCAGTTTGGCCAGCACCAGGTGAATGATGTTGTCACTCATGTCGTGCTCGCCAGCGGAGATGAAAATCTTGCTGCCGGAAATCGCGTAACTGCCGTCAGTCTGAGGCACGGCGCGGGTCTTGATGATGCCCAGATCGGTGCCGCAATGGGCTTCGGTCAGGCACATGGTGCCGGTCCATTGGCCTGCGGTGAGCTTGCTCAGATAGGTTTGTTTCTGTTCTTCGGTGCCATGGGCGTGAATCGCCGACATCGCACCGTGAGTCAGGCCGGGGTACATGCCCCAGGAGGTATTGCTGGAACCGACCATTTCACTGATGACCAGCCCCAAAGAACTGGGTAAACCCTGGCCGCCGTAAGCCGGATCCGCCGCCAGACCATGCCAGCCGCCTTCCACGTACTGCGCGAAAGCCTGCTTGAAACCTGTAGGCGTTGTGACCACGCCGTTATCGAAATGGCAGCCTTCTTCGTCGCCGCTTCGGTTCAGCGGTGCGAGAACGTTCTCACAGAATTTCGCGCCTTCTTCAAGGATCGCATTGATCATGTCCGGGCTGGCATCGGTGGCGCCCAGCGCGGCGTAGTTGCTGTGAAAATCGAAGACGTGGTCGATCAGAAAGCGCATATCGCGAAGGGGTGCTTTGTACTCGGGCATGGTCATTTCTCCGGCAGCAGATTGCTCAAACCTACTGCCGCGCACCACGCCTCACAATCACAGTCCAGACGCTGAATGCGCCATCATCACTCAACCCGCAGCGGCGTCCATGCGCACCGCGCCACGGCGGTTCTGACCGAAAGCCATCACACAGTTTCGCCCCGCGCCTTTGGCGCTGTAGAGCGCCTGGTCAGCGGATTTGAGCACTTCTTCCGGCGTGCGCTGCTCCAACCGCTCGGCGACACCAATGCTGACGGTGACCGATACACTCGAGGCGCCTGAACCGGCGCGGCGCTGGCGGCCCTGCTGGTCATCCTGGGGACGGTTGTCCTGATTGCGCAGCTGGATGTTGTAGGTGGCGATGGATTCGCGGATGACTTCCAGGTGCGGCATACACTCCTCGAGGGTTTTGCCTGCGAACACCAGAGCAAATTCTTCACCGCCGTAGCGATATGCCCTACCGCCCCCGCTGATTTTCGACAGCTTGCTGGCGACCAAGCGCAACACTTGATCGCCGACATCGTGGCCGTGGGTGTCGTTGAATTTCTTGAAGTGGTCGACGTCGCCCATGGCCAGCACGTAATTGCGCCCCAGCCGTTGCATGCGTTCGTTCAGGGCGCGGCGACCCGGCAGGCCGGTGAGCTCATCGCGGAACGCCATCTGATAGGCCTCATGGGCGACCGCTGCGGCAATCATCAACATCACCTGGCTGCACATGATGTTCAGGGTAAACGGCAGGATGAAGGTCTTCGGCAACATCCAGAACAATCCCAACAGACCGACCAATTGCGCAGCATGCAAGGGTCTTGGGTTGCGCCAGTATTGCCAGGCCAGTAACAGGAACGAGGCGATGAATACCGGGTAGGACAACTGGATCAGGCTCATCCAGGCGCCATGCAGGGCTGGCCAGCGGATCTCCGAGAGCCACATCAACAGCGCCTGTGGGTAACTCTGTTCCAGCCCCAGCGCCACGCTGCCGAACGCCAGCAACACGGCGAAACGCGCCACCATGTCCTGAAACAGATGGGTGCGCTCCTGCCAGGCGGCGAACAAGCCGAAGAGTAATGGCAGCAACAGACAGCACAGATGGAAGACCACGGCGGCATCGTCACGGACTTTACCGTTGTCGCGGTAGTAGTCGGTCTGGGTGTCGAGCAGGAAGTAGGCGATGTACACCGTGACCATCAGAAACAGTTCACGCTGACGTCGGTAAACCGCGCAATACGCCCCGCCGAGCAACAGCACCAATGTAGGCAGCACGTTAAACAGCGAAGTGAAGAAGACGTTGAGATCCTTGACGTAGGCAGCCGCAAGCCCCGCAAGCAATAACACTAGCGATGGCAAAAAATGGCTGAAACGTACAGCGGAAGAACGCAACAAGGGTAAAGCTCCGACCCGGCAAACAAAGATGGCATTGTGCCTGCAACTTGAGCAGCTAAGCACATGCAATGTGACGTATGTCACATCGCCATCCTCTTTAACGGCAGCAACGGCGTTCTTCTTAGCATTTTAGTCAGGAATTTTTACAGGCGCAGCCCGTTTGCGTCAGGCACAAAAAAACCGCTGCTCCCGAGGAAGCAGCGGCTTTGTGAAGAGACTGCGTAGGGCTTAGTAACCCAGTGCGAAGTCTTCTTCTTTCATGTCCATCAGGTTGTTGGCGCCCGACAGCATGGTTACAACGTGAGTGCGGGTACGCGGCAGGATACGCTGGAAGTAGAAGCGCGCAGTCTGCAGCTTGGCGGTGTAGAACGCCTCTTCGGTGGTGCCGGCAGCCAGTTTCTCGGCAGCCAGACGCGCCATGTCAGCCCAGAAGTAGGCAAGGCAGGCGTAACCGGAGTACATCAGGTAGTCCACCGACGCGGCGCCAACTTCTTCGCGGTCTTTCATGGCGGCCATACCGACCTTCATGGTCAGCTCGCCCCACTCTTTGTTCAGCGCAGCCAATGGCTCGACGAACTCTTTGACCGCGTCGTTGCCTTCGTTGGTCTGGCAGAACTTGTGGACGATCTTGGTGAAGCCTTTGAGCGCTTCGCCTTGAGTCATCAACACTTTACGGCCCAGCAGGTCGAGTGCCTGGATACCGGTGGTGCCTTCGTACAGCATCGAAATGCGGCTGTCGCGAACGTTCTGCTCCATGCCCCACTCGGCGATGAAGCCGTGGCCGCCGTAGATTTGTACGCCGTGGTTAGCGGATTCGAAACCGACTTCAGTCATGAAGGCTTTGGCGATCGGAGTCATGAAGGCCAGCAGTGCGTCGGCTTTCTTCTTCTCTTCTTCATCGACGCCGTACTTGACGATGTCGACTTGCTTGGCGGTGAAGTAAACCATCGCACGGTTGCCTTCGGCGAACGCCTTCATGGTCAACAGCATGCGACGTACGTCAGGGTGAACGATGATCGGGTCAGCGGCTTTGTCCGGTGCTTTCGGGCCAGTCAAGGAGCGCATTTGCAGACGATCGCGAGCGTATTTCAGGCCGCCCTGGAAACCGATTTCGGCGTGAGCCAGACCTTGCAGCGCGGTACCCAGACGTGCGGTGTTCATGAAGGTGAACATGCAGTTCAGGCCTTTGTTCGCCGGGCCGATCAGGTAACCGGTGGCCGCGTCGAAGTTCATCACGCAAGTGGCGTTACCGTGGATGCCCATCTTGTGTTCCAGGGAACCGCAGGTCACAGCGTTGCGTGCGCCAATCGAGCCGTCTGCGTTCGGCAGGAACTTCGGAACGATGAACAGGGAAATGCCTTTGGTACCGGCCGGTGCATCCGGCAGACGTGCCAGAACGATGTGGACGATGTTGTCGGCCATGTCGTGTTCACCGGCCGAGATGAAGATCTTGGTGCCGGAGACTTTGTAGGAACCGTCAGCCTGAGGTTCAGCCTTGGTGCGCAGCATGCCCAGGTCGGTGCCGCAGTGCGGTTCGGTCAGGCACATGGTGCCGGTCCATTCGCCGGAGACCAGTTTGGTCAGGTAAGCCTCTTGTTGCTCAGGCGTGCCGTGCTCGGAAATGGTGTTCATCGCGCCATGGGACAGGCCCGGGTACATGCCCCACGACCAGTTGGCTTCGCCAACCATTTCGCTGACAGCCAGACCTAGAGACTCTGGCAGGCCTTGGCCGCCGTGCTCTACGTCGTGAGCCAGGCTTGGCCAGCCACCTTCGACGAATTGCTTGTAGGCTTCTTTGAAACCGGTCGGGGTTTTAACGCCGGACTCGCTCCAGGTGCAGCCTTCGGTGTCACCCACGCGGTTCAGCGGAGCCAGCACCTGCTCACAAAACTTGGCGCCTTCTTCGAGAATGGCGTCAACCATGTCTGGAGTTGCGTCTGCACAAGCCGGAAGGCTCTGATAGTGCGCTTCGTAGCCGAGCAGTTCGTCACGAACGAAGCGAATATCACGCAAGGGGGCCTTGTAGTCAGGCATAGCGATAAACCTCTGCTGATGTAACCGGGAATGAACGACCGCGTTGATTTGTTGTGGCGGTCAAACAGTTGTTTGAAACATACGTTTACGCCCAATTCTTGTCAAGCGCCGATCTTTTGCCGTTCGTCATCGCGTCATGAAAACCTCGGACACGCCGCTGCCCACCGCCGTTGACTGAGCAACACGCCATGTAGGAGAGATTAGTTGAGGCAGAAGGACTTACGCAGAAAAACGCCGCGAACAGGCGCGGCGTTGGAGTAGCGGATTCAGCGAGGGTTCAGGCAAATGTATCGATCAGCGTACCCAGCATTTCATCGGATGCCTTGGCGACTTTGACGCCCAGTTCCACCTGTAACTTGCCTTGGGACATCTCGACCATATTGCTGGCCAAGTCCGATTGCTGGCTGCGGTCTACCGAACGCAGTCGATCAACCTGAACCTCGGAGGATTGACTGGTGACCGAACGTTCGATGGTGTTGTTGGCGATCTGACCCGAAGCCTGATCGACGCGGTTCTGCCCGGTCTGAATAGTGCTCAGACCGGCATAAAAAGCGGTGTTTCCTGAGATTTCCATGGGGGGAACTCGTCCGACAAAGGATCAACAGCGGCCATTGAACCAGACACGCCGACAAAAGGCCCGACAAAAACACTAATGGCACAGTGCCTTGTCATAGGTAAAACCCAAGCAACAAATTCAGTCCAGCAGGTCCAGCTGCAAATGCGCGGCCACCGCGTCGGCGGTCACCGACTTGAGTTTTGGCACTCGCCCCAGGCATGGCGCGGGGATGCGCTCGGCCAATGTCGCGAGGTTCTCTTCAAGGCGCGACGTCTTCGGGTCGATGATGTTGGCCACCCAACCTGCCAACTGCAAACCATCGCGTGCGATCGCCTCGGCTGTCAGCAGTGCATGATTGATGCAACCCAGCCGTACGCCGACCACCAGGATCACCGGCAGACCCAGCGCCATCGCCAGGTCCGACAGATTGTCCTGATCCGCCAACGGCACTCGCCAGCCGCCAGCACCTTCGATCAACGTGAAGTCCGCCTGCATATCGAGAATCTGCCGCATCGGTGTCAACAGTGATTGCACGGTCAACGCCACGCCAGCTTCCCGCGCTGCCAGATGCGGTGCAATCGCCGGTTCGAACGCGACCGGATTGACCTGATCGTAGGTCAACGGTATCGAGCACTCGGCAAACAGTGCCAGCGCATCGGCGTTGCGCAACCCCTTGGGCGTCAGCTCGCAACCGGAGGCCACCGGTTTGCCCGCTGCCGTGCTCAAACCCGCCAATCGCGCGGCATGCAGCAAGCCTGCGGCGACGGTGGTCTTGCCGACATCGGTGTCAGTACCGGTGATGAAATAGGCTGCACTCATAAGGGTTTCTCCAACACGGCGTAAACCACTTGATAAGTCGCCGGCAGTCCCTGTGCCTGACGATACTGCTCGTAAGCCTCGATCAGGCCGAGAATCCGCGCCCTGCCGGTCAAACCGCCTGGCCGACCGGGGTTCAGGTTATGCGCCCCAAGTGCCTTGAGCTCATGGGTCAGGCTGCGGACATCGGGGTAATGCAACACATGCGGCTGCGTTTCGAGGCTGATGACCTTCAAGCCGCTGCCCGCGCAAAGCTGTTGGTAAACACCGAACTCGCGGAAGCGGTTGACGTGCACCATGCCATCCACCTGACGCCAGCTGTCGCGCAATTCGTACAGCGTGCCTACACACAGACTAGCAAACGCAAAAACACCGCCCGGTTTCAGTACCCGATACGCTTCATCGAGCACCGAGGCGAAATTCGCGCACCATTGCACCGCCAGGCTGGAGAAGACCAGGTCGCAGGTCGAGTCCTGCAACGGCAAGCGCTCAGCATCGCCCGCGATGAAATGAGTCGCGCCGCCCAAGGGCCGGGCGTGATTGAGCATGCCTTCTGCGATGTCCAGCGCCACTCCGGCGCTCGCAGGAAACCTCTGCGCCAAGGCTCGGCTGAAATACCCGGTGCCGCAGCCCATATCCAGCCAACGAGCAGGGACAAAATCTTCAGGTAGCCGACGTAACAACTCGCTGCCCACGTCACGCTGCAATTCGGCCACGCTGTCGTAGCTCGCCGCCGCACGGGAAAATGACGCCGCCACCTGGCGTTTGTCGGGCAAGCCGCCGGGCAGGTTGTGAAGGGATAAATCAGTCATCACCTAACTCATGCAAAAAGGCCTGAATCGCCCCCGCCACACCGTGAGGGTCTTCCAGAAGAAACGCGTGGCTGGCCTGTTCAATCAGGCCGATTTCGACATCCGGCAGCAGCGCCAGCAAATCCCCCGCCGCTTCGGCCGGTACCAGTCCGTCGAGGCCGGCGAACAAGTGCAGTTGCGGGCCGCGAAACGCTTGCAACGCTTGCCGGGTATCCAATTGTGCGAGCAACTCCAGGCCGCTCATCAGCACCGGCGAAGACGTATGCGGTGCGCCAGCGAGCAACAGTCGCGAGATCCCGCGCGGGTCTTCGGCACCTTGGGCGCACAGCAGCGAAAAACGTTTCAACGTCATGCGCGAGTCAGCCTTGCAGCCGGCCAGAAACGCATCGAAGGTTTCGCCGGGCATCGCGCTCGACCATCGTTCATGGGCGACAAAGGAAGGGTTGCTCGCCAGGGTCACCAAGCCGCAGCAGCGGTCACCGCGTCGCGCCGCCAATTCGGACGCCAGCATGCCACCCAATGACCAGCCACCGAGCCAGGCATCCTGTGGCAATGTCGAGTCCAACTCATCGAGCCATTCTTCAAGGTCGCTCGATTCCAGTTCCGGCAACGGCTCGATCTCGACACGCAGGTGTTCGTCCAAACCCTGCAAGGCCGCCGCCAAGGGTTCCAGCGGCGAAATCCCGAGACCCCAACCCGGCAGCAGAATCAGACGATCACGCATGGCTTGGCTCCGGTCCCAGTTGTTGAAAACAATCGGCCAGTCCATTTAACAATAGCTGCACCTGCGCCTCGCTGTGAGCGGCGGTCAGGGTTACGCGCAAACGTGCGCTGCCCGCGGGCACGGTCGGCGGACGAATCGCAGTCACCATCAACCCGCGTTCGCGCAGCATCTGCGACAACCGCACCGCGCGCCCGGCATCACCAATCATGATCGGCTGGATCGGCGTGAAGCTGTCCATCAACTCCAGCCCAATCTGTTCGGCGCCTTGGCGGAACTGGCGAATCAGCGTCTGCAGATGCTCACGTCGCCAGTGTTCGCTGCGCAACAGCTCCAGGCTTTTCAGCGTCGCGCAGGCCAGCGCCGGCGGTTGGCTGGTGGTGTAGATGTAAGGGCGAGCGAACTGGATCAGGCTTTCGATCAGCTCTTCACTGCCAGCCACAAATGCACCGGCCGTACCGAAAGCCTTGCCAAGGGTGCCGACCAACACCGGCACATCTTCCTGACTCAGACCGAAATGCTCGACGACCCCGCCGCCATTCGCGCCCAGCGGACCAAAACCGTGCGCGTCATCGACCATCAGCCACGCGCCTTTAGCCTTGGCTTCCCGCGCCAGCGCCGGCAGGTCGGCGACGTCACCGTCCATGCTGAACACACCGTCGGTGACCACCAGCGTATTGCCGGTGGCCTTCTCAAGGCGCCTGGCCAGACTGGCCGCGTCGTTATGCAGATAGCGATTGAAACGCGCACCGGACAACAACCCTGCATCCAGCAACGACGCGTGATTGAGCCGGTCTTCGAGCACCGTATCGCCCTGCCCGACCAACGCGGTGACCGCGCCGAGATTGGCCATGTAACCGGTGGTGAACAGCAGAGCTCGCGGGCGGCCGGTGAACTCGGCGAGGGCTTCTTCCAGTGCGTGATGCGGGCCGCTGTGGCCGATCACCAGATGCGAAGCACCACCGCCCACGCCCCAACGCGACGCGCCGTCGCGCCAGGCTTCGATCACCTGCGGGTGATTGGCCAAGCCCAGGTAATCGTTGTTACAGAACGCCAGCAACGGCTGACCATCGACCACCACTTCCGGGCCTTGGGGGCTTTCGAGCAATGGACGCTGGCGATAAAGGTTTTCGGCACGACGGGCAGCAAGGCGTGCGGCGAGATCGAAAGACATGCAGGCCTCGGCAGATCAAAAAACGTGAAACTGGATGCGATCTAATGTGGGAGCTGGCTTGCCTGCGATGACGGCAGCACATTCAACATCAATGTGGCTGACAGACCGCTATCGCAGCGATGCGGCGACCCGACAAGCCAGCTCCCACATTTTTACCGCATTCCAATAGGCGAAACGGTAGAAGACTCAGACAGCCGCGTTATAGAACATCTCGCTGCTCTTCTGCTCCACCAGCGCTTGTTCGATGGCGGCCTGATGCACTTCGTCGGCGTGCTCTTCGCGGGCTTCCGGCAGGATGCCCAGACGCGAGAACAGTTGCATGTCCTTGTCCGCCTGCGGGTTGGCGGTGGTCAGCAGTTTTTCGCCGTAGAAAATCGAGTTGGCGCCGGCAAAGAACGCCAGGGCTTGCATCTGCTCGTTCATCGCTTCACGGCCGGCGGACAGACGCACATGGGATTTTGGCATCAGGATGCGAGCGACCGCGAGCATGCGGATGAAGTCGAACGGGTCGACGTCGTCAGCATTTTCCAGCGGCGTACCGGCGACTTTCACCAGCATGTTGATCGGCACCGACTCTGGATGCTCAGGCAGGTTAGCCAACTGGATCAGCAGGTTGGCGCGGTCGTCGAGGGACTCGCCCATGCCGAGAATGCCGCCGGAGCAGATCTTCATCCCCGAATCACGCACGTAAGCCAGGGTTTGCAGGCGCTCGCTGTACGTACGGGTGGTGATGATGCTGCCGTAGAACTCCGGCGAGGTGTCGAGGTTGTGGTTGTAGTAGTCCAGGCCGGCTTCGGCCAGGGCGACGGTCTGGTCCTGATCGAGACGACCAAGGGTCATGCAGGTTTCCAGGCCCATGGCTTTCACGCCTTTGACCATTTCCAGCACGTACGGCATGTCTTTGGCCGACGGGTGTTTCCACGCCGCGCCCATGCAGAAACGGGTCGAACCGATGGCCTTGGCACGAGCAGCCTCTTCGAGGACCTTCTGCACTTCCATCAGTTTTTCTTTTTCCAGGCCGGTGTTGTAGTGACCAGACTGCGGACAATATTTGCAATCTTCCGGGCAAGCACCGGTCTTGATCGACAGCAGCGTCGAAACCTGGACACGGTTAGCGTCGAAATGCGCGCGGTGCACCGTCTGGGCCTGGAACAACAGGTCGTTGAATGGCTGAACGAAGAGTGCTTTGACTTCGGCCAAAGACCAGTCATGACGCAGGGTTGCAGTGGTGCTGGCGCTCATGGGCGTTTCCTTGTTTATGCTTGGCAAGCGGCTGGGGAATGGAATACCCACAGACGCGACACGGATGTTCGGCATATTTAAGGAAGAGCGATGCGCTGTCAACCACGATACGTAGGACCGGTTTACATCTGGTTAAACAATAACCAACACTGCTTACTCTGCAGCGAAGCGACAGAAGATATCCGGCCAATCTGTATGGCCTGCGAAACCGACCTGCCCTGGCTGGGCGAGCACTGCCAAACCTGCGCCCTGCCCTTGCCTGCCACAGGCCTGACCTGCGGCCAATGCTTGAAACAACCGCCGGCCTTCGAACGAGTCGCAGCGCCCTGGACTTACAGCTTTCCGGTCGACAGTTTGATCACCCGCTTCAAGCACAGCGCAAAGTGGCCGTTAGGCCGCCTGCTCGCCGAACTTCTCGCTCAGTTCCTGCAGCATCGCTTCGATGAAGACCTGGATCGGCCCGACGCGCTGATACCGGTACCGCTGGCCGCCAAACGTCTGCGCCAGCGGGGTTTCAACCAGGCGGCGATGCTCGCCCGCTGGCTCAGCGTCAGCCTCGACATTCCTTGCGATGAAACGCTGTTGCTGAGGATTCAGGACACCAGCGCACAACAAGAGCTGAATGCCGATGCCCGAAAAAAGAATCTGCGGAACGCCTTTGCCTTGGCGCCCGCGGCCTCGATCAAGGGTCGCCACTTCGCATTGGTCGACGATGTGCTGACTACCGGCGCCACCGCCCAGGCCCTGGCTCGCTTGTTGATGGATGCGGGCGCCGCGCGAGTCGATGTCTACTGCCTGGCCCGTACCCCAAAACCTGGCGACGCGGTTTGACTTAACAACACAAAAAACTGTGGGAGCGAGCTTGCTCGCGATGGCGGCGCATCAGACACATCAATGTTGACTGTAATGGCCTCATCGCGAACAAGTTCGCTCCCACAACGATCGGGACCTGACTTGACTCCCGCGCTCCAAGCCGCCAACGTCCTGCCCATCGTCACTGCCCAAAGCGTCTCGCCATGTCCTTGCCTACGTTGTTGTCCCAGCACATTGCCCGTCGCCCGCAGCGCATCGCGTTGCTGCAACACATCGCCGAACAAGGCTCGATCACCCGCGCAGCGAAAAGCGCCGGCCTGAGTTACAAGGCGGCGTGGGACGCCATCGACGAGCTGAACAACCTCGCGCAGAAACCGCTGGTGGAGCGTAGCGTCGGTGGCAAGGGCGGTGGCGGCGCCAAACTGTCCAGCGAAGGCGAACGCGTGTTGCGCCTGTATCAAAAGCTGCAAGCCTTGCAGGCTCAGGTGCTGGAAGCCGCCGAGGATGCCAGCGACCTGGACCTGCTCGGTCGACTGATGCTCAGAACCAGTGCGCGCAATCAACTGCACGGCAAGGTCGTGGCGATCGATGCGCAAGGACGCAACGACCGCATCCGTCTTGAACTGGCCGAAGGCTTGCGTATCGATGCGCAGGTCACCCACGACAGCACTCTGCGCCTGGAACTGCAAACCGGCACCGAAGTAGTGGCGCTGATCAAGGCCGGTTGGCTGGAACTGCTGGGCATCGACCAAACCGCAACGCCCGGCAACAATTGCCTGAAGGGCATGATCGAAGAAATCCTCGACGCCGACGACGGCCCCAGCGAAGTGCGCATCGGCCTGCCCAATGGCCAGACACTTTGCGCCCTGGCCGAGCCGCTGCACCTGAAAAGCCTCGAACTCACCGCCGGAAAACCGGTGCTGGTGCAATTCGCACCGTCCAACATCCTGCTGGGTACACCGCTCTAGCCCAAGTGCATCGCAACCTCTGTAGGAGCTGCCGAAGGCTGCGATCTTTTGATTCTGATTTTAAGAGACTGCAACAAAAGCTTCATCGACCACCATTAAGGTGGCTGCAAAAACCCGCAGGGAGCCTGATGTGAGCTTATTAGAAGACAACCAACCCACCGACCTCGAAAAAATGGTCGGCCTCAGCCGTCGTGGCTTCATCAGCGCGGGCGCCCTCTGCGGTGCGGCGATGTTTCTCGGTGGCAACCTGCTGAGTCGCAGCGTGCTGGCCGCCAGCGTCAGCGCCGGTTCCAGCAAACTGTTGGGTTTCGACAGCATCGCCGCCGCCACGACCGATACCATCACCCTGCCGCCGGGCTACAAATCTTCGGTGTTGATCAGCTGGGGCCAGCCACTGCAAAAAAATGGCCCGGCGTTCGACCCGAGCGGCAACGGCACGGCCCAGGCGCAGGAAGTCCAGTTCGGCGACAACAACGACGGCATGAGCCTGTTCGAATTCCCCGGTGAAAAAGACCGGGCGCTGATGGCGATCAACAACGAATACACCAACTACCGCTACCTCTACCCCCACGGTGGTATGCCGCAATCGGCGGAAGATGTGCGCAAGGCCCTGGCCTGCGAAGGTGTGTCGGTGATTGAAGTGCAGCGCCAGAATGGCCAGTGGCAGTTCGTCCAGGGCTCGCGCTACAACCGCCGCATTCACGGCAACGCGCCGATCAGCCTGAGCGGTCCGGCGGCCGGTCACGAGCTGATGAAAACCAGCGCCGACAAACACGGCAAGAACGTCCTCGGCACCTTCCAGAACTGCGCCAACGGCAAGACGCCGTGGGGCACTTATCTGACCTGCGAAGAGAACTTCACCGACTGCTTCGGCAGTAGCAATGCCGAGCAGAATTTCGATGCCGCGCAGAAACGCTACGGCGCGGTGGCGGCCAGTAAAGAAATCAACTGGCACCAACACGATCCGCGCTTCGACCTGGCGAAAAACCCCAACGAACTCAATCGTCATGGCTGGGTGGTGGAAATCGACCCGTTCGATCCGCAGTCCACGCCGGTCAAACGCACCGCGCTGGGCCGCTTCAAACATGAAAACGCCGCACTGGCCGAAACCAGTGACGGTCGCGCCGTGGTGTACATGGGCGACGATGAGCGCGGCGAGTTCATCTACAAATTTGTCAGCCGCGACAAGATCAACCATAAAAACCCCAAGGCCAACCGCGACCTGCTGGACCACGGCACGTTGTACGTGGCGCGCTTCGATGCGGGCGACGGCAATGCCGATCACCCGAAAGGCCAGGGCGAGTGGATCGAACTGACTCACGGCAAAAACGGCATCGACGCCAGCAGCGGTTTTGCCGATCAGGCCGAAGTGTTGATTCACGCCCGCCTCGCGGCCAGCGTGGTAAAAGCTACGCGCATGGACCGCCCGGAATGGATCGTTGTCAGCCCCAAGGATGGCCAGGTCTATTGCACGCTGACCAACAACGCCAAGCGTGGCGAGGACGGGCAACCGGTGGGCGGGCCGAACCCGCGCGAGAAGAACGTCTACGGGCAGATCTTGCGCTGGCGCACTGACCGTGACGATCACGGCTCGAAAAGCTTTGCCTGGGACCTGTTTGTGGTCGCCGGCAACCCGGGCGTCCACGCCGGCACGCCGAAGGGCGGCTCATCGAACATCACACCGCAGAACATGTTCAACAGCCCGGACGGTCTGGGCTTCGACGAGGCCGGGCGCTTGTGGATTCTTACGGATGGCGATTCGAGCAACGCAGGCGACTTCGCGGGCATGGGCAATAACCAGATGCTCTGTGCCGACCCCGTGACGGGCGAGATCCGTCGTTTCATGGTCGGCCCGGTGGGCTGCGAGGTGACGGGGATCAGCTTCTCGCCAGATCAGAAAACCTTGTTTGTCGGGATTCAGCATCCTGGGGAAAACGGTGGATCGACGTTCCCTGAGCATCTGCCCAACGGCAAGCCGCGGTCTTCGGTGATGGCGATTTCACGGGAAGATGGCGGAGTCGTCGGCGCCTGATAAACGCCCCCCTCATGATCATTCCCACGCTCTGCGTGGGAATGCAACAAGGGACGCTCTGCGTCCCAAAATCGGACGCGGAGCGTCCGGCGAGGCATTCCCACGCAGAGCGTGGGAACGATCCCCCTAAAGAAGCCCCGTCTGCGCTACCATGTTTGGCCCGACGCGGCAGCCTGCTGCGCGCAGGAGTCAGCATGGCCCACCCGTTTGCAACGCTCACCCCAGACCTCGTGCTCGATGCCGTCGAAAGCATCGGCTTTCTCAGCGACGCCCGCATTCTGGCGCTCAACAGCTACGAGAACCGTGTCTATCAGGTCGGCATCGAAGACTCCGAACCGCTGATCGCCAAGTTCTACCGCCCGCAGCGCTGGACCAACGAAGCGATTCTCGAAGAGCACCAATTCACCTTCGAACTCGCCGAATGCGACGTACCGGTGGTCGCACCGATGATTCACAACGGTGCCAGCCTGCACGAACACAACGGTTTCCGTTTCACCCTGTTTCCCCGTCGCGGCGGCCGTGCGCCGGAGCCGGGCAATCTCGATCAGCTGTATCGCCTGGGGCAACTGCTGGGTCGGTTGCACGCGGTCGGCTCTACCAAACCGTTCGAACACCGTGAAGCGCTGGGAGTAAAGAACTTCGGTCAGGACTCGCTGACGACATTGCTCGAAGGCAATTTCGTACCCAAAAGCTTGCTGCCGGCCTACGAGTCCGTGGCCCGCGACCTGCTCAAGCGGGTCGAAGAGGTCTACATGGCCACGCCGCACCAGAACATCCGCATGCACGGCGATTGCCACCCCGGCAACATGATGTGCCGCGACGAGATGTTCCACATCGTCGACCTCGACGACTGCCGCATGGGCCCGGCGGTGCAGGATATCTGGATGATGTTGGCGGGTGATCGTCAGGAATGTCTGGGGCAGTTGTCGGAATTGATGGACGGCTACAACGAATTCCACGACTTCGACCCGCGGGAACTGGCGCTGATCGAACCGCTACGCGCCTTGCGCCTGATGCACTACAGCGCCTGGCTCGCCCGTCGCTGGGACGACCCGGCCTTCCCTCGCAGCTTTCCGTGGTTCGGCACCGAGCGCTATTGGGGCGATCAAGTGCTGGCGCTGCGTGAACAATTGGCTGCGCTCAATGAAGAGCCACTGAAACTCTTCTAAACCCCACAACCCCTGTAGGAGCGGGGGGGGGGGGGGGGGGGGGGGGGGGGGGGGGGGGGGGGGGGGGGGGGGGGGGGGGGGGGG
>NZ_JBXAOA010000024.1:0-91480 GCF_058802325.1 Pseudomonas sp. GW822-FHT02E03
GCCGGATAGATGAAAGCAAGCCAAACACGCATCAAGAACAGTATTGCAGAAAAGGGGGTAACCATAGATGTAGGAGCGAGGCCCGCGAAGGCGATTCGACTGATACCCCTCAATGCCGAACCAGCTTCTCCATCGCCGCATCCGCGAGAAAGGAGGAGCGGCTTTTGACATTGTGCTCTCGCACATAGCGGTCAATGCGCTGGATCACGTAGCCAGGCAGTGTCACGTTGACCTTCTCGGTCTTGCCCAGATATTGCGAGATGTCGAGTTCCAGCATTCCCCAACCCATGTCGGCAAATTCCGGATTCTCGCGGTGCGCAGCCGCTGAGGTCGGCATCGGTATCGACTCCCCATCTGCCATGATCTCCTGCAGCATGATGTGGGCAATTTCGACCGCCGCGTTGTAAGCATCTTCAAACGTATCCCCGGCCGTTACGGCACCTGGGATATCGGGGATCTGAATACCGATGGCGGTGTTCTCGTCGCCCCACTCGATACAGATTGGGTATTGCATTATGGATCTCCTGCCAAACTGGCTCCCGGGCAATAAAGCCCGGCTCGCCTCCTGATGCTTTTGACCGTCCCGATCGGCAAACCCTTTTTCGGATGAGGGACGGGTATCGTGTAAGGGTTGTAACGGTGAGTGAAGATGTGATGACTGCCGGTGACCCGGTCCAGTGTCCAGCCCGCCTCTATCAGCTCTTTGATCAATAACCTGCTCTGCACCACCAGCCTCCTTGCTTCGGCCCAACAAAAATAACCCTAGGGTTACTTTTACTCAAGCACAAAAATCCGGATCACGACGCTCGGTTGTTTTACAGGGTGTTGATTTGATCGGCCCTGCGAGGGCTGTCGATTAAGCAGACCTTGCTGGCAAAAGAGCCTTAAACAAGCTCATTTTTCGTTTATTGCGATTTTCGTTTGATTCGAATAGCCTTTCAGCATCGCTATTGTAGGAATTTCATCATGTCCCTAGTCATCCACCCACCGATCAATTTGCCCATGGCACGCGAAGTTCAGGCCGCTATCGAAGGCCAGCGCGCCCTCGCGGCCTATCTCGCGACTCAATTCGAAACCCAACGCATCCAGATTTTCGACGAGCAGAATGAAGCTCACAGCGTCGAACTGCCCACTTCAGCCCTGCGATTGCTGGTCGACATCCTGGCGGCATTGGCTGAAGGCAATGCGGTAAAGGTCGTCCCGGTTCACGCGGAACTGACCACCCAGGAAGCGGCGGACTTGCTCAATGTCTCACGCCCGCACCTGATCAAACTGCTGGAATCCGGCGAGTTGTCCTACCACAAAACCGGCAAGCACCGACGTGTGCGCTTTGCCGATTTGATGGACTATAAAAACCGGCGCGACACCGCCAGCGAGCAAGCAATGACGCTTCTCGCCGAGCAAGCACAAGCGTTAAGGACAGGATACGAGTGAGGCACTCCCCTTTTACCGCTGTATATGACGCATGTGTTCTGTACCCCGCTCCCTTGAGAGACTTTCTGATGTGGCTCGCGCTCTCTGGACGTTTCAGGGCGCGATGGTCACTGGAGATACACAACGAATGGAAGCGCAATCTGCTGAAAAACCGCCCGGACCTGACAACAGAGCAATTGGATCGCACGTCCGACTTGATGGATCAGGCCATACCCGATGCTTGCGTATCCGGTTACGAAAAGCTGATCGAAGGGCTCACACTGCCCGACATCGATGACCGACATGTTCTGGCTGCCGCCATACGCTGCAACGCCAGTGTCATTGTGACTTTTAATCAGAAAGACTTTCCCGATGAAACACTCGGACCTTTTGGCATCGAGGCCCAGCATCCTGACGAATTCGTCGATAACCTCTTTGGCCTGGACCCGGCAGCGGTTGTCGCGGCAGCACAACGGCAACGCAAACAGCTAAAGATGCCGCCGATGGATGTCGGCACCTATCTTGATCTGCTGTTGCGCCAAGGCCTGATTCGGTCGAGCAAGGCGTTGACCCACTATCGAGCCATTCTTTAATCGCCTCTCACAAACCCCAAAAAGCAAAACGGCGATCCTCAGATCGCCGTTTCCATTCACTGCCCGAATTGCCGTCCCAACCCACCCGGCACGCCATGGATGTCCGTTTCTTCCCATGGCCCGTTGGGGCTGATCGAACGGCTCCAGCCGTTGTTCCAGCGGTAGTAGGTCCGCTGGCGGTAGAAGGTGTTGGTCTGATCATCGAGAACGTAAACGCCGAGTTTCGCGTCCCAATGGCTATTGCCCCCCGGTGGCGGGGCGAAGCTGGCGGAAGTGCGTGGAATCGGCTTGGACGGTTTGACCGGGATGCTCGGCTTGCTCGGTGTCGTCGTTGGAGGCGGTTTGGTGCTTGGCCCCGAAGGCGGGATTGGCGGCAGCCGTGTGGGCTCGGGCTGCTGGACCGCACAGGCGCTTAACCCCAAAACCATACTGAGGAGAGTGATACGAGCGATGGCGGTCATGGTGGTGCTTCCTGTTATTTATCCGGGCTGTCGATGATCAGTTTTTGTTGCGCGGTGGTGCTGGTGGCCAAGGGTTGGCTGCGACCGATCCATTCGCCGGCAGTCGGTTGGCCAGCGCGGGAGATGCGCGCAACCAGTTGGACTTCAGGGAAGTTCGACAGTTTCAACTGCGGCATCATGGCGTCGGCATCACCCAGTTCGACGGTTGCCGGCAAGTCGGCGACGGTCAGACGCTTGGCGGCCAGCGGTGCGGGCGGGCCGGAGATGGCGCGGGCGAAGATGAACACGCTGTCACCCGGCAGGACCTTGGCTTTCAGCTCTGGCGCCAGATCGACTTGCACTTTGAGCAGTGCAGCAGCTTTAACCGCAGGCGCTTGGGCAACCTTGCCACCGCTGGCTTCGAGTTTCTCGGCGGCGCGCGTGATGCCGCCTTGCAGCGCGACACGGGATTTATCATCCGGCGGCAATTGCGCCAGCAGGCGATTCCAGTAGTCGATGGCGTCCTGATAACGCTCGCCTTCGAAGGCCGCGATGCCCAGCAGACCGAGGCTGGTGACTTCTTTCGGATCAGCTTTGAGCGCTTCGTCGGTCAGGGCCTGGACCTTGTCCGACCACTTCTTGCCGTCGGCGAAGTATTGGGCCTGGGCCCACTGCCCGAGCAGTTCCGGCTGACGACCGGCCAGGCTTACGGTGCGCTCGAAGATCTTCGCCGCATCGCCCGGACGGTCCTGAGCCATGTAGGTGCGACCGAGGAAGTACAAGCCCTCGGCCGAGTCCGGTTGGGCGGCGACCGCACGCTCCAGACGACGGGTCATTTCTTCCATCGACTGCGGCGCCTGGGCGAATTCGCGGGTCAGCTCGACTTTGTCGCTGGCGCCGAAATGCAGGTACAGCCCAAGGCCCAGCACCGGAACCAGAATCGCCGCCAGCAATGGCAACGGCTTGCCCAGACGCGAAACACGCGGCGCCTCGACGCCTTCGGTGTCGGCGAGCAGTTCACGGGCAGCTTCGGCGCGGCCGGTGTCCATTTGTTCGGCGTTGAGTACGCCCTCCTCCTGCTGAGTCTGCAACTCAGCCACGCGCTCCTGATAAAGCGCGACGTTCAGTGCCGTGCGGTCCTCTTCCAGCTGAGCGCGGCGACCACGCAGAACGGGGATCAGCAGAAAACTCAGGGCAACCAGGAGCAGCAGGCCTGCAGCGAGCCAGAAATCAATCATTCTTGGTTTTATCCAACAGGTGGTCGAGGCGCTCGCGCTCCTCGGCAGAAAGCGTGTCCGGGCTGTCAGTGCGTTGCACGCGACGACGACGGACGATCACGGCGATGATCACAAAACCGCCCAGCAGCAGGCCGGCGGGGCCGAACCAGAGCAGTGCGGTTTTGGCGTTGAGGGCAGGTTTGTAGCGAACGAAATCACCGTAGCGGTCGACCATGAAATCGATGATTTGCTGGTTGTCCTTGCCCTCGCCGAGCATGCGAAAAATCTCTTTACGCAGGTCGGCAGCGATCGGGGCATTGGAATCGGCGATGTCCTGATTCTGGCACTTGGGGCAACGCAGCTCTTTGGTCAGCTCGCGAAAGCGCTCACGGTCGCTTTCTTTGGCGAACTCGTAGGTGTCGATGGCCGCGTGGGCCACACCGGCCATGCTCAAACCCAGCACGGCGGCGGCAATCCAGCGCTTCATGGCTTGGCCTCGTCGACCAGCGCCTGATACTTGGCGGCCAGTTTTTCGCGCCAGACTTGCTCGTCGATCACGCCGACGAATTTGTCGCGGATGATGCCCTTGGCGTCGATGAAGAAAGTTTCCGGTGCGCCGTATACGCCGAGGTTCAGGCCCAGGGTGCCGGCATCGTCACGGATGTCCAGTTGATACGGGTTATGGAACTCGGCCAGCCACTTCAAGGCATCGGTGTTGACGTCCTTGTAGTTGACGCCGTAGATCACCACACCTTGCTGAGCTAATTTGTTCAGCACCGGGTGCTCGACCCGGCAGGAAATGCACCAGGTGCCCCAGACGTTGACCAATGCCGGTTTACCCAGAAGATCCGCTTTAGTCAGGGTTTTGTCACCCTGCACCGAGGGCAGCGAAAACTCAGGGAACGGTTTGTTGATCATCGCCGAAGGCAGCTCGGCCGGGTTCAGGTACAGACCCCGATACAGAAAAACAGCAACCACCAGAAAAATCGCCAGTGGCAACAGCATCAACCAACGTCTCATGCGGTGGCTCCCGTCATGCCGAGTGCTTCACGCACGCGGCTTTTCACCTTGACCCGATAACGACGATCCAGCGCCGCCAGCAAACCGCCGAAACCTGTGAGCAACCCGCCGAACCAGATCCAGCGCACGAACGGTTTGACGTGTACCCGAACCGCCCAGGCGCCCTCGCCCAATGGCTCGCCCAGCGCGACGTAAAGATCACGGGTGAAACCGGCGTCGATCCCGGCTTCGGTCATCACCGAGTTCTGCACGGTGTAGAGGCGTTTTTCCGGGTGCAGCACACTGATTTCCTTGCCATCGCGGATCACCCGCACGGTGCCCTTGTCGGAGGTGAAGTTCGGCCCTTCGAAGTGCTTGGCGCCGTCGAACACAAACTGATAACCGGCCAGGCTCATGGACTCACCCGGCGCCAGGCGCAGATCGCGCTCGGCACTGTTCTGGCTCGACAACACGACACCCAGCGCGCATACGGCAATGCCCAAATGCGCGATTTGCATGCCCCAATAGCTGCGGGTAAGGGTCGGCAGACCTTTGATCAAACCCTTGTGACGCGTTTTGTCGAAGATATCCCGCACACCGGCCAGCAACACCCAGGCGGCGAGCATGAACGTCGCCAGCACCGCCCAGTTGAAATCGCCGTAAGCGACACCCGCCACTACGGCCAGCGCAGCGCTGCCGAGCAACACCGGGGTCAACATGCTCATCAGCCATTTGACCGGCGTGTCTTTCCAGCGCACCAGCATGCCGACCGCCATCACTACCATCAGTATCGCCATCAATGGAATGAACAGCGCGTTGAAGTACGGCGGGCCGACCGACAGTTTGGCGCCGGTCATTGCGTCGAGAATCAGCGGATACAAGGTGCCGAGCAGGATCATCGAAGCGGCCACCACCAGCACCAGGTTATTGCCCAGCAGCAGGGTTTCCCGGGACCAGAGGTTGAAGCCGACATGGCTCTTGACCACCGGCGCGCGCAGGGCAAACAGCGTCAGCGAACCACCGACCACAAACAGCAGGAAGATCAGGATGAATACGCCGCGCTCAGGGTCGGACGCAAAGGCGTGAACCGACGTCAGCACGCCAGAGCGCACGAGGAAGGTGCCGAGCAAACTCAACGAGAACGCGGCGATCGCCAGCAAAACCGTCCAGCTCTTGAACACGCCACGTTTTTCCGTGACCGCCAACGAGTGAATCAACGCCGTGCCCACCAGCCAAGGCATGAAGGATGCGTTTTCCACCGGGTCCCAGAACCACCAGCCACCCCAGCCGAGTTCGTAGTAGGCCCACCAGGAGCCCAACGTAATACCGATACCGAGAAAGGCCCAGGCGACGATCGTCCACGGACGCGACCAGCGCGCCCACGCCGCATCGAGACGACCGCCCAGCAGCGCGGCGATGGCGAAGGCGAAGGCTACGGAGAAACCGACGTACCCCATGTACAGCATCGGCGGATGAACGATCAGGCCGATGTCTTGCAGCAAGGGATTGAGGTCGCGCCCATCCGTCGGCATCTGCGGCAGGATTCGGGCGAAAGGGTTAGATGTCAGGATCAGGAACAGCAAAAAGCCGGTGCTGATCATGCCCATCACGGCCAATACGCGAGCCAGCATCACTTGCGGCAATTGTCGGGAGAACACCGACACCGCGAAGGTCCAGCCACCGAGGATCAATGCCCACAGCAGCAACGAACCTTCGTGAGCGCCCCAGACGGCGCTGAATTTGTAGTACCACGGCAAGGCGCTGTTGGAGTTGCTGGCCACGTAAGCGACGGAGAAGTCGTCCGCCATGAAGGCATACGTCAGGCAACCGAAAGCGAACAGCAAAAACGCGAACTGCCCCCACGCGGCGGGCTGGGCCAGGCTCATCCACAGACGGTCGCCACGCCAGGCACCGAGCAACGGCACAACGGCTTGAACCAGCGCGAAACACAGCGCCAGGATCATGGCCAGGTGGCCGAGTTCAGGGATAAAGATGCCGGAAGTCATCGATCAACCCTCCTTCGCGGGTGTTGGGGCGGATTGACCACTGTCTTTCAACGCCTTGGTCACTTCCGGCGGCATGTACTTCTCGTCGTGCTTGGCCAGCACTTCATCAGCCACCACCACGCCGTCAGCATTGAGCTTGCCGAGGGCGACGATGCCCTGCCCTTCGCGGAACAGGTCCGGGAGGATGCCGCGGTAGCTGATGGTCACGGACTTGTTGAAGTCGGTAACGATGAATTTCACGTCCAGGGAATCACCGGAACGTTGTAGCGAACCTTTCTCCACCATACCGCCCGCACGGATACGCGTGTCTTGCGGGGCTTCGCCGTTGGCGATCTGGGTCGGGGTGTAAAACAGATTGATGTTCTGCTGAAGGGCGCTCAGGGCCAGGCCGACGGCAGCGCCGACACCGACCAGGATCGCGAGAATGATGATAAGACGCTTTTTACGCAGCGGATTCACTTGCCGTTCTCCCGGCGCAGACGACGCGCCTCTTGTTGCAGATACCGCTTGCGGGCCAGGATCGGCGCCGCCACGTTGAGGGCCAGTACCGCCAGGCTAATGCCATAGGCTGACCAGACATACAGGCCGTGATGGCCCATGGCGAGAAAGTCGCCGAATGAAGCGAAACTCATCGAGCGGCCTCCAGACTGTTCTGCACTTCGGTTTTTACCCAGCTCGCCCGGGCTTCGCGCTTGAGCACTTCAAGGCGCATACGCAGCAACAGCACCGCGCCGAAGAAACAGTAGAAACCCAGCGCCGACAGCAGCAGCGGCAGCCACATCTCGGCGGGCATCGCCGGTTTTTCGGTGAGGGTGAAGGTCGCGCCCTGGTGCAGGGTGTTCCACCACTCCACCGAGTACTTGATGATCGGGATGTTGATCACACCGACGATCGCCAATACCGCGCAGGCCTTGGCGGCGCTGTCACGATTGCTGATGGCGTTGCCCAGCGCAATAAGACCGAAGTACAGAAACAGCAGAATAAGCATGGACGTAAGTCGCGCATCCCAGACCCACCACGAGCCCCAGGTCGGTTTGCCCCAGATCGCACCGGTGACCAGCGCCACGGCAGTCATCCAGGCACCGATCGGCGCGGCGCACTGCAGGGCCACGTCGGCCAGCTTCATCTTCCAGACCAGCCCGACGATGCCGCACACGGCCAGCATCACGTAGATGGACTGCGCCAGCATGGCGGCGGGAACGTGGATGTAAATGATGCGAAAGCTGTTGCCTTGCTGATAGTCCGGCGGCGCGAAGGCCAGCCCCCAAACCACGCCGACGCTAATCAGCAGCAACGCCGCGACACTCAGCCATGGCAGCAGTTTGCCGCTGATGCCGTAAAACCATTTGGGCGAGCCGAGCTTATGAAACCAGGTCCAGTTCATTGCTGTTTCCATCACGGGTGCTCTTCGCTTTGAAGAGCCAAGGGTCTTTACTGATCAAAATTTGACCAGACCTCATTATTCGCCGACGCTGATCTTCAGGCCAGCAGCTATTGCAAAAGGTGTCAGGGTTATCGCCAGGGCGGTCAGGCTACCAAGCCACAAGAGATAACCGGTCGCCGGCATGCCCTGCAATGCCGCCTGCAAGGCGCCACTGCCGAGAATCAACACCGGGATGTACAGCGGCAGAATCAGCAGCGCCAATAACAGGCCACCGCGCTTCAATCCTACCGTCAACGCCGCGCCCACCGCACCGAGCAGGCTCAGCACCGGTGTACCGAGCAATAAAGAAAGCAGCAACACCGGCAGACAGGCGGCAGGCAAACCAAGCATCAGCGCCAGCAAGGGTGCGAGCAAAACCAGGGCCAGGCCGGAAAACGCCCAGTGTGCCAGCACCTTGGCCAAAACCAGAATAGGCAGGGGGTGCGGCGAAAGGACCCACTGCTCAAGCGATCCGTCTTCGAAATCACTGCGAAAGAGCCCGTCCAGCGAGAGCAAGACCGATAAAAGCGCTGCCACCCAGACCAATCCCGGGGACAAGGTTTGCAACAATTGAGGCCCGGCGCCGACCGCCAACGGGAACAAAGAGACGACGATGGCGAAGAACACCAGCGGATTCGCCAATTCGGCAGGACGACGGAACAGCAAACGTGCCTCGCGGGCGACCAACAGGCCGAAAACACTCATACGGCCCAGTTCCCCAAATCAATGTCACGATAGCCGGCAGGCATCCGGGTGAGCGTGTGGTGAGTGGTCAGCACCACCATGCCACCTCGCTCGCAGTGCGCTGCCAGGTGTTCTTCGAGTTGCGCCACGCCTTGTTTGTCGAGCGCGGTGAACGGCTCATCGAGGATCCAAAGCGGCGGGCTGTCCAGATACAAGCGCGCCAACGCGACGCGGCGTTGCTGGCCAGCAGACAGGGTATGGCAGGGAACATCCTCGAAACCGCGCAGCCCCACCGCCGACAGCGCCTGCCAGATCGCCTCATGGGAGGCCGGTTGATGCAAGGCGCAGAGCCAACTGAGGTTTTCCTCAGGGGTCAGCAGGTCCTTGATGCCGGCGGCATGGCCGATCCACAACAGGTTGCGCGCCAGTTCGCTGCGCTGTTCGTTCAGTGGCAAGCCGTTGAGCAGCACCTGCCCGGCAGTCGGATGCATCAAGCCGCAAAGCAGACGTAAAAGACTGGTCTTGCCACTGCCGTTGGGGCCGCTGATCTGTACCATTTCGCCACTGGCCAGTCTCAATTCGAGATTTTCGAAGAGCAGCCGAAGGTCTCGCTCACAGGCAAGGGCAACGGTTTGCAGGACAGGACTGGTCAAGAGATCACGGGCCTTTTGCGGTTCAAGTCGGCGGCAGAGCGGCCGCTAAAGAGATGCAGCATAGATGCATTGGCGGCTTGTTCTAGAGAGCTAGGTCAAACAAATGCAATGTTTTCGCCACTCCCCGAAGACGGGCGGCATTATACATGCCATGCCCCACTCTAAAGAGCGCAATTTCCACAGGTTGTGACCGCATATGACAGGCGAAATGAACATCCTCCCGCTGCCGCCGACCACGCCCGCGACTTCGCGGCCGCTGGTGGTGAGTGGTGATCTACTCAAGCTGCTGACGCCGATGGAGGGCCTGATCTCCGTTGGGCAAACCGCCAAGGCTGAAGTGCTCTCGCTCAAGCAGACGGATCAGACCTTTCAACTGTTGCTCAAGGTCACCCTCGACAGCGGTCGCCAGACCACGGTCCAGGCCACCAGCACTCAGCCGTTGCCCCAAGGCACCAGCCTGGCGATTACCCAGCCATCGGCGGGCAACCTGGCGGTCACGGTGCAACAGGCCATCGCCTCCAGCGTCGCGACGCTCACCCGCATCGACACGGCGCAACTGCCAGTCGGCACCTTGCTGCAAGGCAAAGTACTGACCTCTCAGGTAATGCCGCAGGTGCCGGGTCATCCGACGGTGTTTCGCTCGATGGTGAGCCTGCTCAATACCGCGCTGAGTGGCAGCACGCTGAGCATCGACAGCCCGACGCCACTGCGCATCGGTACATTGCTGAGCGCCTTGGTGCAGGACACCCAGACCCTGAAATTCGTCCCGTTGAGCAGCCGTCAGGAACAGTTGGCGGTGACGCAGCAATTGGTCAGCCAGCAAAGTCGCCAAGGCTCTCTGGATGGCTTGCTCAAAGTCCTGCAAAACCTGCCGCCATCGGATCAGACCTCCAGCGACCTGCGCGCCGCCGTAGACAAATTGCTCGCCGGCCTGCCGGACGTTCAGCAATTGAGTACACCCAAAGGTCTGGCCCAGGCGTTGGCCAACAGCGGTCTGTTCCTTGAAGCGAAACTGCTGACCGGGCAAAACCCGACGCTGACGCCAGACATGAAGGGCGACCTGCTCAAGCTGATCGCGCAACTGACGCCGGGCCTGCCGGCCAATACCAATCTCAACGCGATCATCGCCGCCAATACACTGGCGCAAGCGCTGCCCAGCTTCGTGCGCAGCGCCTTGGGAATGCTTGGGCAAGTCAGCGCCAAACCGTTGCCGACCAGTTTCCCGCTCCCCGAGCGCCTGCTGCAAAGTCAGGACGGTGAAGGCGATCTGGAACATTTGCTGCGCCTGGCAGCAGCGGCTGTCTCGCGCCTGCAAAGCCATCAACTGTCGAGCCTGGAGCAGACCGGCCTCACCGACGACGGTCGGCTGCTCAGCACCTGGCAACTGGAAATCCCCATGCGCAACCTGCAGGACATCGTGCCATTGCAGGTCAAATTCCAGCGCGAAGAAGCACCTGAGAAAGAACAACCGCACGAACGCCGCGACGAACACGAACCCAAGCAACAATTGTGGCGAGTCGATCTGGCGTTCGACATGGAGCCGCTGGGGCCGTTGCAGATTCAGGCGCAGCTGATCAAAGGCAGCCTCTCCAGTCAGCTATGGGCCGAACGGCCGTACACCGCGAGCCTGATCGAAAGCAATCTGGCCGGGCTGCGCGAACGGCTGCTGGCATCAGGCCTGAACGTCGGCGATCTGGATTGCCACCTCGGCACACCGCCACAAGGCCCTCAAACCCGCCTCGAACAACGCTGGGTCGACGAAACCGCATGAACACATCCACCGCACCGCGCCAGGCCATCGCCCTCAAATACGACGGCAGCCACGCCCCTACCCTCACCGCCAAAGGTGATGAAGAACTGGCCGAAGCCATTCTGCAGATTGCCCGGGATTATGAAGTGCCGATCTACGAAAACGCCGAGCTGGTGAGATTGCTGGCGCGGATGGAATTGGGAGAGAGTATTCCGCAGGAGTTGTATCGCACGATTGCGGAGATTATTGCGTTTGCGTGGAATTTGAAGGGTAAGTTTCCGCAGGGGCATGATCCGCATGCGGTGATGCTGGAGAAGGATGTCACCGATCGAGGGGATGACTACTGATCGTTCCCATGCTCTGCGTGGGAATGCAGCCCGTGACGCTCTGCGTCACACAACAGCGGAACGCAGAGCGTCCCAAGAGGCATTCCCACGCAGAGCGTGGGAACGATCTCCACATTGGGACGGTGTACACCCTGTAGGAGCTGTCGAGTGAAACGAGGCTGCGATCTTTTGATCTTCTCAGCTTCTGTGCAACTTGCTCATCAACTCCGCCTCAGCCTGGGTCAATCCGCAGGACTGCGTCAGCTCACTGACGCTCGCGCCCATCCCCACCAGCCGTGCCGCCTGGGCGAATGAAAGGCTCGACGGATCACGCTGCTCCAGCTGCGCCAGTTTGTCCGGCAACGGCCCGACGACGGCGCGCAGTTCGTGCAGGTCTTCACCCATGCGCACGTTGCCGTTCTGGTAATCGTCGACACGTTTGGCCAGGTCCTTGATGCGCTGATCGCGCAGCGCATCGCCCTCGACCTGTTGCGCGGCGATCCGCCGCTGAGCGCGGATGTACGCCAGGAACATCGCCAGCGTGCCTGCCCATAAAAGGAACAGGACAATGACAGCCACCTCAAGAATCAATCAGATACTCTCCAGTTCCGACCATTCTTCTTCGCTCATCATCTTGTCCAGCTCGACCAGGATCAGCAGTTCGTTGTTCTTGTTGCACACGCCTTGAATGAACTTGGCGGACTCTTCGTTACCGACGTTCGGCGCGGTCTCGATTTCCGACTGACGCAGGTAAACCACTTCAGCCACGCTGTCGACCATGATCCCGACCACTTGCTTGTCGGCTTCGATGATGACGATACGGGTGTTGTCGCTGATCTCGGCATTCATCAGGCCGAAGCGCTGACGGGTGTCGATCACGGTGACCACGTTACCGCGCAGGTTGATGATGCCCAGCACGTAGCTCGGAGCACCCGGGACCGGGGCGATTTCGGTGTAGCGCAGGACTTCCTGAACGCGCATCACGTTGATGCCGTAGGTTTCGTTGTCCAGCTTGAAGGTTACCCATTGCAGGATCGGATCTTCAGAACCTTTTGCATTCGTCGCTTGACTACTCATACCCTGACCCCTCGAAAAACCGCTTCTGGCGGTGTGTGTTCTGTAGGCAGCATTCAACAATGCCGTCGCATACTTGTTATGTCGGCAGCTATGTCGGTTTGTGAAGTGGCTTGCTGCCGCTCATGTGCTTTGCCCCGCCGCTGGCGATCAACTCGGCCAGGGCAGAAACGTCCAGCAGCGCACACATGTGCTCAATCACCGTGCCGGCGAGCCATGGCCGCTGACCTCGATGACTTCTCCATTTGATTTCGTTCGGGTCCAGGCGCAATGAGCGGCTGACCTGATGCACCGCCAGCCCCCACTCGTAGCCCTGAACCGAAATAACGTATTGCAGGCCCTGGCGGAAATCATCGCGATAACGATCCGGCATGACCCAACGCGCGGTATCCAGCACTTTCAGGTTGCCGGCCTGGCTCGGCAGGATCCCAAGGAACCATTCCGGCTGGCCGAACAACGGCGTCAGCTCGTGACCGGCCAGGGAATAAATCGATCCCAGGCACACCAGTGGCACCGCCAGGGTCAACCCGGCGACGTCGAACAACAGGCATTCGAAGGGCTCGGCAGCCCATGCCGGACGACCGTCGGTTTCCACCGGTGGCGGCGTGTTGCTGGGCGGCAGATGAACTTCAACCAACGGCGGCACCAACGCTTGCAGCAGGGGTGCAAGCGTCGACACGGGCGCCAGAATCGGTGCCGGTGCTTCGATCACGGCCACCGCTGCTTTCACCACTGGCACAACGATGGGTGCAGCGGCCACGGCCGGTTTCTGCGCATCACGGGCCTGCTCTTCAAGCACGGCAGCCTGGAACTCATCCAGCGCGGCCTCAACCTCGATAACCTCGACAACCTCGGGCAGCGCCTCGATTTCTGGCGGCAACTCTTCGGTCGCGTCCTGCAGCAATGCGTCCAGATAGGACTGGAGAGCCAGTTGCGGACGCGAGGTGATCTTCACCGGCCGAGTCATGCGCCCACCATCGTAGGAGCTGCCGAAGGCTGCGATCTTTTGGCGGATTCGAAGATGTCACAAAGCAAGATCAAAAGATCGCAGCCTGCGGCAGCTCCTACAGGGATTGAGTTCATCTCACGCCACCTGCGGAACAAGTTGCGCCGCCAGCAGATGCTTGAGCAGTGCGCGATAAGCGAGAACGCCACGGCTCTTGCCGTCGAATTGCGAAGGCGTCAGCCCTGCCCGGCTCGCGTCACGCAAGCGGGTGTCGATCGGAATGTAGCCTTGCCAGATTTCTTCCGGGTACTTGTCGCGCAGCACGCGAAGGGTGCCGAGGGACGCCTGGGTGCGGCGGTCGAACAGGGTCGGCACGATGCTGAACGGCAGCGCCTGTTTGCGCGAGCGGTTGATCATCGCCAGGGTGTTGACCATGCGTTCCAGGCCTTTGACGGCCAAGTGTTCGGTCTGCACCGGAATCACCAACTGCTGGCTGGCCGCCAAGGCATTGACCATCAGCACACCGAGCAACGGCGGGCTGTCGATCACCGCGTAATCGAAGTCCTGCCACAACTGCGCCAGGCTCTTGGCGATTACCAGGCCCAAACCACTCTGGCCCGGCGACTGGCGCTCAAGGGTTGCCAGCGCGGTGCTCGATGGCAACAGGGAAATGCGTTCGTCACTGGTGGGCATCAGCAACTGACCGGGCAAGCCTTGCGGCACACTGCCCTTGTGCAGAAACAAGTCGTAGCTGCTGTGTTCCAGGCTGTCGGGGTCGTAACCGAAGTAGCTGGTCATGGAGCCGTGGGGGTCGAGATCGACCACAACCACGCGCTTGCCCGCCTCAGCCAGCAAACCGGCTAAGGCGATGGAGGAAGTGGTTTTACCGACACCACCCTTTTGATTGGCGACTGCCCAGACTCTCATTCGGATTGTTCCTCCCGGTCGAAAAGGTTGACCGAGAAATAGCTCAACGTATTAATGCGGGTGACGGAGAATTGACGGCGCTCTCTCGTCCCGGCGACTTGACCGGAGCCGGTGCAGTTTGTGTGCCAGCCCGCTTCAACGCGGCATCCGGTTGTGCATGAGCCGTTCCGGTACCCGTGAGGCTGCGGCGTACATCGAGATTTCGTGAAACCACCAACACCACCCGACGGTTGCGCGCCCGGCCTTCGGCGGTGGCGTTATTGGCCACCGGCTGGAACTCGCCATATCCCACCGACGCCAGACGACCGGGGTTCACACCCTGCATCGCCAGCATGCGCACGATGCTTGCCGAACGGGCCGAGGACAGTTCCCAGTTGGTCGGGTATTGCGCCGTGCGAATCGGCTGATCGTCGGTAAAGCCTTCGACGTGGATCGGGTTGTCGAACGGCCTCAGGATCGCGGCGACCTTATCGATAATGTTGAAGGCGATGTCGCTGGGCATGGCATCGCCGCTGCCGAACAACAGGCTGGAATTAAGCTCGATCTCGACCCACAACTCATTGCCGCGCACGGTCATCTGGTTGGAACTGATCAAGTCGCCGAACGCCGCGCTGATGTCATCGGCAATGCTTTTGAGCGGATCGTTGGCAGCCTGGGCGATGCCTGCGTCAATCTGTTCGCTGTCCTTGACCAGCGGCTTGGCCGGGGTCACGGTCTTCGGTCGCTCGTCACCGATCGGGATCGGCTTGAGGGCGCGATCGGAATCGGTAAACACCCCGATCAGCGCCTCGGAAATGACCTTGTACTTGCCTTCGTTGATCGAAGAAATCGAGTACATCACCACGAAGAAAGCGAACAGCAACGTAATGAAGTCGGCGTATGAAACGAGCCAGCGTTCATGGTTTACGTGTTCTTCAGGTTGCCGACGACGAGCCATGAGGTTATTCCCTTAATCCATGAAGCCCTGAAGCTTCAACTCAATAGAGCGAGGGTTTTCACCTTCGGCGATCGACAGAATCCCTTCCAGCAACATCTCGCGATAACGCGACTGCCGCAACGCGATGGACTTGAGCTTGGCGGCAACCGGCAGCAATATCAGGTTGGCACTGGCCACGCCATAGATGGTGGCGACAAAGGCGACGGCAATGCCGCTGCCCAGCTGCGATGGATCGGCCAGGTTGCCCATGACATGGATCAGGCCCATTACCGCACCGATGATGCCGATGGTCGGCGCGTAGCCGCCCATGCTTTCAAAAACTTTGGCGGCTTCGATGTCACGGCTTTCCTGGGTGTAGAAATCCACTTCCAGAATGCTGCGAATCGCTTCCGGCTCGGCGCCGTCCACCAGCAGTTGCAGGCCTTTGCGCGAGTAGCTATCGGGCTCGGCGTCGGCCACCCCTTCCAGACCGAGCAAACCTTCCTTGCGGGCAGTCAGGCTCCAGTTCACGACGCGATCGATGCCGCCGGCCAGATCCACACGCGGTGGAAACAGAATCCAGGCGAGAATCTGCATGGCGCGCTTGAAGGCGCTCATCGGTGATTGCAGTAGCGCTGCGCCAACGGTCCCGCCGAGTACGATCAACGCTGCCGGGCCGTTGGCCAACGCGCCGAGGTGACCGCCTTCAAGGTAGTTGCCGCCAATGATGGCGACAAACGCCATGATGATCCCGATAAGGCTGAGTACATCCATCAGAGACACGCCTCGACCAGGTGACGGCCGATATCGTCCAGGCTGTACACCGCGTCCGCGAGCTCGGCTTTGACGATCGCCATTGGCATGCCGTAGATCACGCAGCTGGCTTCATCCTGAGCCCAGATCGCACTGCCGCCCTGCTTGAGCAGACGCGCGCCTTCGCGACCGTCGGCGCCCATGCCGGTGAGTACCACCGCCAGAACTTTGTCGCCGTAGGATTTGGCCGCGGAACCGAAGGTGATGTCCACGCAAGGCTTGTAGTTCAGACGTTCATCGCCCGGCAGGATTTTCACCGCACCACGGCCGTCGATCATCATCTGCTTGCCACCCGGCGCCAGCAGCGCCAGGCCCGGACGCAGGATGTCGCCATCCTCGGCTTCCTTGACGCTGATGCGGCACAGCTTGTCCAGACGCTCGGCGAAGGCCTTGGTGAAGGCTGCCGGCATGTGCTGGATCAATACGATCGGTGCCGGAAAGTTGGCCGGCAACTGCGTCAGTACCCGTTGCAGGGCAACCGGGCCACCGGTGGAGGTGCCGATGGCGACCAGTTTGTAGGCTTTGCGTTTCGGCGCTGGCGACGCCGGCGTCGCTGCATGGCTGCGAGCCGGAATCGGTGCCGGGGCCGGACGCGCAGGCGCACTGCTGCTGCCGTAGCTGCTGACGCTCGAAGGCGCAGGCGTCGGGGCGGGTGCGGCCACTGGAGCCGGGGCACTGTAGGCGCCGACACGACGGTTACTGCGCGAGATACTGAGAATCTTCTCGCACAGCAGTTGCTTGACCTTCTCCGGGTTACGCGAGATGTCTTCGAAATTCTTCGGCAGGAAATCCACCGCGCCAGCGTCCAGCGCATCGAGGGTGACCCGCGCGCCTTCGTGAGTCAGCGAGGAGAACATCAACACCGGGGTCGGGCAGCGCTGCATGATGTGCCGCACTGCCGTGATGCCATCCATCATCGGCATCTCGTAGTCCATGGTGATCACGTCTGGCTTGAGCGCCAGCGCCTGATCGATCGCCTCTTTGCCGTTGGTCGCCGTACCGACGACCTGGATATTGGAATCCGCTGAAAGAATTTCCGAGACGCGGCGGCGGAAAAACCCCGAATCGTCCACCACCAGGACTTTGACTGCCATAAACACTCCGTTAGACGGGGCGAGGCTCAGTCGCCCCGCTCCCCCAGAATCAAATACGCCGTGCGGCGTAACGCTTGAGCATGCTCGGAACATCGAGAATCAGTGCAATGCGGCCGTCACCGGTAATGGTGGCGCCGGACATGCCCGGGGTTCCCTGGAGCATTTTGCCCAATGGCTTGATGACCACTTCTTCCTGGCCCACCAGTTGATCGACGACGAAGCCGATCCGCTGAGTGCCCACCGAAAGGATCACCACATGGCCTTCGCGCTGCTCTTCGTGAGCGGCGGAGCTGACCAGCCAGCGCTTGAGATAGAACAGCGGCAGCGCCTTGTCCCGCACGATCACCACTTCCTGGCCGTCCACCACGTTGGTGCGCGACAGGTCGAGGTGGAAGATCTCGTTGACGTTCACCAGCGGGAACGCGAACGCCTGGTTGCCGAGCATGACCATCAGCGTCGGCATGATCGCCAGGGTCAACGGGACCTTGATGACGATCTTCGAGCCCTTGCCCTTGGTCGAGTAGATATTGATGGTGCCGTTGAGCTGGGCGATCTTGGTTTTCACCACGTCCATGCCCACGCCGCGCCCGGAGACGTCGGAAATCTCGGTCTTGGTCGAGAACCCCGGAGCGAAGATCAGGTTGAAACAATCGGTCTCGCTGAGACGGTCCGCCGCATCCTTGTCCATCAGGCCTTTCTTCACGGCGATACCGCGCAGAACATCGGCGTCCATGCCTTTGCCATCATCGGAGATGGACAGCAGGATATGGTCGCCTTCCTGTTCCGCGGACAGAATCACCTTGCCGCTGCGCGGCTTGCCCATCGCTTCGCGCTCAGCCGGCTCTTCAATACCGTGGTCGACCGAGTTGCGCACCAAGTGGACCAGCGGGTCGGCCAGGGCCTCGACGAGGTTCTTGTCGAGGTCGGTTTCTTCGCCGACCAGCTCCAGGTTGATCTCTTTCTTGAGCTGGCGAGCCAGGTCGCGAACCAGACGCGGGAAGCGCCCGAAGACTTTCTTGATCGGCTGCATCCGGGTCTTCATGACCGCGGTTTGCAGGTCGGCCGTAACCACGTCGAGGTTCGACACGGCCTTGGACATGGCTTCGTCGCCGCTGTTGAGGCCCAGGCGGACCAGGCGGTTACGCACCAGTACCAGCTCGCCGACCATGTTCATGATCTCGTCGAGACGCGCGGTATCGACCCGCACGGTGGTCTCGGCTTCGCTGGCCGGTTTTTCCGGTGGCGGTGCGGCCGGGGCACGAGCAGGTGCCGGTGCAGCAGCGGCGGCGGCCGGTTTCGGCGCTTCGGCTTTTGGCTCGGGCGCTTTGGCCACAGGTTTCGCAACCGGTGCTGGCGCCTTGGCGACAGGAGCAGAAACCACTGCGCCAGTGCCAACCTCGGTGAACTTGCCTTTGCCATGCAATTCGTCGAGCAGTGATTCGAACTCGTGATCGGAGATCAGATCGTCGCCGGCCGCTTTAGCGGTTGGCGCAGCCGGGGCCGGAGCCGAAGCAATCGCCGACTCCAATGCATCGACGGCAAAGTTACCCTTGCCGTGCAGCTGATCGAGCAGTGCTTCGAACTCGTCGTCGGTAATATCGGAGCTGTCGCCTGCCGCTTTCGGGGCAGCCGGTGCGGCGGGCGCCGCGACTACTGCATCGACGGCGAACTGGCCTTTGCCGTGCAATTGATCGAGCAACGACTCGAACTCGGCATCGGTGATTTCGTCGCTGGCCGAGGCATCGCTGGTCGGCACTGGCGCAGCCGCTGGAGCCTCGGCTTGAGCCTTGACGGCATTCAGCGAGTCCAGCAGTTGTTCGAATTCGTTATCCGTGATGTCGCCCGATTCTTCAGCGGCAGGCTCTTCCACCACCTCGGCGACCGGTGCCGACTCATCGGCGGTTTGCGGCTCGGCCAGACGGGCCAACGCTGCAAGCAACTCAGGCGTGGCAGCCGTAATCGGGCTGCGTTCGCGGACTTCGCTGAACATGCCGTTCACCGCGTCCAGTGCTTCGAGAACCACGTCCATCAGTTCCGAGTCGACGCGTCGTTCACCCTTGCGCAGGATGTCGAACACGTTCTCGGCGATGTGACAGCACTCCACCAGCTCGTTGAGCTGGAGGAAGCCGGCGCCCCCTTTTACAGTGTGAAAACCGCGAAAAATTGCATTGAGCAAATCCGCATCATCCGGTCGGCTTTCAAGCTCGACCAGCTGTTCGGACAGTTGCTCTAGAATCTCGCCGGCCTCAACCAGGAAATCCTGAAGGATCTCTTCATCGGCGCCGAAGCTCATTAAGGGGGGTGCTCCTAAAGGTCTAAAAACCTAAAAAACCTAAAATGCTAAAACTCTAAAATCCTAGGCTGGATAACAAATCGTCCACATCGTCCTGACCGGACACAACGTCTTCTCTTTTATCGGCATGAATCTGCGGACCTTCACCCTGAGAGAGATGTTTTTGCGGATCTTTTTCAGCCAGCATCGCTTCACGGTCATGTTCGATGCCCGCAAAGCGGTCGACCTGACTGGCCATGAGCACGAGCTTGAGCAGGTTGCTTTCAACTTCGGTGACCAACTGGGTCACGCGCTTGATCACCTGACCGGTGAGGTCCTGGTAATCCTGGGCCAGCAGAATGTCGTTGAGGTTGCTCGACACGACGCGGTTGTCTTCACTGCTGCGGGTCAGGAAACCGTCGACCCGCCGGGCCAGTTCACGGAACTCTTCAGCCCCGACTTCGCGACGCATGAACCGTCCCCAATCCGTGCTCAGCGCCTGAGCCTCGTCGCTCAGGCTGTTGATCAGCGGCGTGGCGTTTTCCACCAGGTCCATGGTGCGGTTGGCCGCGGCCTCGGTCAGCTTGACCACATACCCCAGGCGCTCGGTGGCATCCGTGATCTGAGACACTTCCTCGGCTTGCGGCATGTGCGGGTCAATCTGGAAATTGACGATCGCGCTATGCAGCTCGCGGGTGAGCTTGCCCACTTCCTGATACAGGCCGCGGTCACGGGTCTGGTTGAGCTCATGGATCAGTTGCACAGCGTCGCCGAACCTGCCTTTTTCAAGGCTTTCGACCAGTTCGACCGCGTGTTTTTTCAGGGTCGACTCAAAATCGCCCTGTGAAGATTCGTTATGCTCCATAGCTCCCCCGTGACGGACTGGCTTTGCACATCAACCGATGCGTTCGAAGATCTTTTCAATCTTGTCTTTCAACGCTTGAGCCGTGAATGGCTTGACCACATAGCCGTTCACGCCCGCCTGAGCGGCTTCGATGATTTGCTCGCGCTTGGCTTCGGCCGTGACCATCAACACCGGCAGGTGTTTGAGTTTTTCATCGGCACGCACGTGGCGCAGCAGATCAATACCGGTCATGCCGGGCATGTTCCAGTCCGTCACCAGAAAGTCGATGCTCCCGCTGTTGAGGACCGGAATCGCGGTAATACCGTCATCCGCCTCGACCGTGTTGGTGAACCCAAGGTCACGCAACAGGTTTTTTATGATCCGCCGCATCGTTGAGAAGTCATCAACGATGAGGATTTTCATATTCTTGTCCAATTCGACCTCCAAGCAGTCTTAAAACGCGCGCAGCACCTGAACGCGCCGTTCAATCAATTCGGCGTAACACTCAACAGTTGTATGGATTACAACGGGCCGTGGCCGATGCAGCAAAATGCCGTACCCACCTCGTTCGCAGTGTCCCCACACTGCCTGTCAGCGCGCTCGCCACTCCCCCAAACGCCCCCGCAAACGGGCCGCGCACTGGCTGTGTAACTGGCTGACCCGCGATTCGCTGACCCCCAGGACCTCACCGATTTCCTTGAGATTCAACTCTTCGTCGTAGTACAGCGCCAACACCAGTCGCTCACGCTCCGGCAAATTGGCAATCGCGTCCGCCAGCGCCGCCTGGAAGCGTTCATCTTCCAGATCGCGCGACGGCTCGAGATGAGCACTGGCGCCATCCTCGTGCAGCCCTTCGTGTTCGCCGTCCTGCAACAGATCGTCGAAACTGAATAACCGGCTACCGAGGGTGTCGTTCAAAATCCCGTAATAATCGTCGAGACTCAATTGGAGTTCGGCCGCAACTTCGTGATCTTTAGCGTCACGGCCGGTTTTAGCTTCAATCGAGCGAATTGCGTCGCTGACCATGCGGGTATTGCGGTGAACCGAACGTGGCGCCCAGTCCCCCTTGCGCACTTCATCGAGCATCGCGCCGCGGATTCGAATGCCCGCGTACGTCTCGAAGCTCGCGCCTTTGCTGGCGTCGTATTTGGTTGATACTTCAAGCAGGCCGATCATCCCGGCCTGGATCAGGTCTTCGACCTGGACACTGGCCGGCAAACGCGCCAGCAAGTGATAGGCAATGCGTTTGACCAGTGGCGCGTAACGCTCGATCAGCTCGTACTGCGCGTCACGTGCCGACTTCTTGTAGAGGTTGTAGCCACTGGCTGTCATAGGACGGGTCCTGCGGTCTGTTGCACGAGGCGTTCGACGAAAAACTCCAGGTGCCCACGCGGGTTGGCCGGCAGTGGCCATGTATCGACCTTCTGCGCAATGGCCTTGAACGCCAGGGCGCACTTGGAACGCGGGAAGGCTTCGTAGACAGCACGCTGCTTCTGCACGGCCTTGCGCACGCTTTCGTCGTAAGGCACGGCACCGACGTATTGTAAGGCGACGTCGAGGAAACGATCCGTGACCTTGGTCAACTTGGCGAACAGATTGCGGCCTTCCTGCGGGCTCTGCGCCATGTTGGCCAGGACGCGGAAGCGGTTCATGCCGTAGTCGCGATTCAACAATTTGATCAGCGCGTAGGCGTCGGTAATCGAGGTCGGCTCATCGCACACCACCAGCAGCACTTCCTGGGCTGCACGAACGAAACTGACTACCGAGTCACCAATCCCCGCAGCGGTGTCGATCACCAATACGTCGAGGTTGTCGCCGATGTCGCTGAAGGCCTGGATCAGGCCGGCATGCTGGGCCGGGCTCAAATGAACCATGCTCTGGGTGCCGGACGCCGCCGGGACGATGCGGATGCCGCCGGGCCCTTGCAACAGTACGTCGCGCAGCTCACAGCGGCCTTCGATCACGTCGGCCAAGGTGCGTTTGGGTGTCAGTCCCAGCAGGACGTCGACGTTCGCCAGTCCCAGATCGGCATCCAGCAGCATGACGCGCCGGCCGAGCTCAGCTAGAGCCAGGGACAAGTTCACTGACACGTTAGTCTTCCCGACGCCACCTTTGCCGCCGGTCACCGCGATCACCTGTACGGGATGCATGCTGCCCATGTTATTTCTTTACCTTGTCTTACTTAGACGGAGGCCACATTACTGGCTGCGCGTTCATCAACGGAACAATGCATGGCAGACCATCGATGTAGGTACAAAAACTGTTCATTAGTACCTCAGCCAACCTGCTTGGTCGGGCTGTGGTAAATATCAGCGAACATGTCAGCCATGGCTTCTTCGCTGGGTTCTTCCTGCATTTGTACGCTGACGGCGCGGCTGACCAACTGATGACAACGCGGCAGATGCAAATCATCCGGAATCCGCGGACCATCGGTCAGGTAAGCCACCGGCAACTCATGGCTGATAGCCAGGCTCAACACCTCGCCCAGACTTGCCGTTTCATCCAGTTTAGTCAGGATGCAGCCGGCGAGGCCGCAACGTTTGTAACTGTGATAAGCGGCAGTTAGAACCTGTTTCTGGCTAGTGGTTGCCAAGACCAGATAATTTTTTGATTTGATGCCACGTCCAGCCAGGCTTTCGAGCTGCATGCGCAATGCCGGGTCGCTGGCCTGAAGGCCGGCGGTATCGATCAGCACCACGCGTTTGCGCAGCAAAGGCTCCAGCGCCTGCACCAGCGATTGACCCGGGTCGACGTGGGTGACCGACACGTTGAGGATGCGGCCCAGGGTCTTGAGCTGTTCCTGAGCGCCGATGCGATAGCTGTCCATGCTCACCAGCGCAATGTTTTGCGCGCCGTACTTGAGCACATAACGGGCTGCGAGCTTGGCCAGCGTGGTGGTCTTGCCCATGCCTGCCGGGCCAACCATGGCAATCACACCACCCTCTTCCAACGGCTCGACTTCCGGAGTGGCGATCATCCGCGCCAGGTGCGCAAGCAACATGCGCCAGGCCTGACGGGGTTCTTCAATATCGGTAATCAGTGCCAGCAGATCGCGCGACAACGGGCCGGACAGGCCGATGCGTTGCAGGCGACGCCAGAGGTTGGCCTGGGCCGGACGGCTGCCTTGCAGCTGATTCCAGGCCAGCGAGCCAAGTTGCACTTCCATCAGTTCACGCAAGCTGTTGAGCTCGAAACGCATCGAATCGAAGGCTCGCGGGTCAACTCCACCGGAGGCTGCCGCGGGGGCTGGTGCAGCACGACGAGGTTCAGCGTAAGTCGGTTCGATCAGCGGCTCGGCGGCGGTCAGCGGCAGGCCGGCGAACAATTGGCGATTGGTGCTGTTGTCGCTCTCGCCATCGCCACGCAGGCTCAGTTCGGCCTGGGCGGTAACGATCCGCGACTGGGTCTTGCGCAGTTCGTCCTCGAGCTCCATGTTCGGAACACGCGGGGCCAGCGCCGACAGTTTGTAATCCAGGGCAGCCGTCAGCTCGACACCGCCGGCAATCCGGCGATTGCCAATGATGGCGGCATCAGCGCCCAGCTCATCACGAACCAGTTTCATGGCCTGACGCATATCGGCGGCGAAAAAACGCTTAACTTGCATAAACCACTACCTCAGCCGTTGGGCCCTACTGTCGCAACGATGGTCACTTGCTTGTTGTCAGGGATTTCCTGGTAAGCCAACACATGCAAACCCGGGACTGCCAGTCGGCCGAATCGCGAGAGCATCGCGCGAACCGGACCGGCCACCAGCAGAATCACCGGTTGACCTTGCATTTCCTGACGCTGCGCCGCTTCGATCAACGAACGTTGCAGTTTCTCTGCCATGCTTGGCTCCAGCAGAACGCCCTCTTCCGAGCCTTGTCCTGCCTTCTGAAGACTATTGAGCAATATTTGTTCCAACCTTGGCTCCAAGGTGATCACAGGCAGCTGCGACTCAGTGCCTACAATGCTTTGCACGATTGCACGGGATACGCCGACGCGCACCGCGGCCACCAAAGCGGCAGTATCTTGACTCTTGGCGGCGTTGTTCGCGATGGCTTCGGCGATGCTGCGAATGTCCCGTACCGGCACCTGTTCGGCCAGCAATGCTTGCAAGACCTTGAGCAGCTGCGACAGCGAAACCACCCCCGGCACCAGCTCTTCAGCCAGCTTCGGTGAGCTTTTGGCCAGCAATTGCATGAGTTGCTGGACTTCTTCGTGGCCGATCAGCTCGCTGGAGTGCTTGTACAAAATCTGGTTCAAGTGGGTTGCCACGACTGTACTGGCGTCGACCACGGTGTAGCCGAGGGATTGCGCCTGGGCACGCTGGCTGATTTCGATCCAGACCGCCTCCAGACCAAAAGCCGGATCTTTGGCGGTAATGCCGTTGAGCGTGCCGTAGACCTGCCCCGGGTTGATCGCCAGTTCGCGGTCCGGGTAAATCTCGGCCTCGGCCAGGATCACGCCCATCAGGGTCAGGCGGTAGGCGCTTGGCGCCAGGTCGAGGTTGTCACGGATATGCACAGTCGGCATCAAGAAGCCCAGATCCTGGGAGAGCTTTTTACGCACACCCTTGATCCGTGCCAGCAACTGACCACCCTGGTTGCGATCCACCAGCGGGATCAGGCGGTAGCCGACTTCCAGGCCGATCATGTCGATCGGCGTCACGTCATCCCAGCCAAGCTCCTTGGTTTCCTGGGCGCGGGCCGGCGATGGCAACAGTTCCTGCTGACGCTTGACCTCTTGCAGGGCCTGAACCTTGACCGTGTTCTGCTTCTTCCAGAACAGGTAAGCGCCGCCGGCCGCCAGGGCCGCCATGCTCAAAAAGGAGAAGTGCGGCATGCCCGGCACCAGGCCCATCACCGCCATCAAGCCAGCGGCCACAGCCAGGGCTTTCGGCGAGGCGAACATCTGACGATTGATCTGCTTGCCCATGTCTTCCGAGCCGGAAGCTCGGGTCACCATGATCGCGGCGGCAGTCGACAACAGCAGTGATGGCAATTGCGCCACCAAACCGTCACCGATGGTCAACAAGGCGTACACCCGACCGGCATCGCCAAAGGTCATGCCGTGCTGGAAGATACCGACCGCCATGCCGCCGATCAGGTTGATGAACAGAATCAGCAGGCCGGCGATGGCGTCACCGCGCACGAACTTGCTGGCACCGTCCATGGAACCGTAGAACTCGGCCTCCTGGGCCACTTCCATCCGGCGCAGTTTCGCCTGGTTCTGATCGATCAGGCCGGCGTTCAAGTCGGCATCGATGGCCATCTGTTTGCCGGGCATCGCATCGAGGGTAAAACGCGCGCTCACCTCGGAAATCCGCCCGGCACCCTTGGTCACTACGACGAAGTTGATGATCATCAAAATCGCGAAGACCACGATACCAACCACGTAGTTACCGCCGATCACCACCTCACCGAAGGCCTGAATCACCTTACCGGCGGCGGCATGGCCATCCTGACCGTGGAGCATTACCACCCGCGTCGAGGCCACGTTCAGCGCCAGTCGCAACAACGTCGCCACCAGCAGAATGGTCGGGAACACGGCAAAATCCAGCGGTCGCAAGGCGTACACGCAGACCAGCAATACGACGATGGACAAGGCAATGTTGAACGTGAAAAACACGTCCAGCAGGAACGGCGGCACCGGCAGCATCATCATGGCCAGCATGACCAGCAGCAACAGCGGCACGCCCAGATTGCCCCGACTGAGGTCGGCAACGTTTGTGCGTGCAGTGTTGATTAACTGAGAGCGATCCACCGGTTTTCCCCGTTCCTTTGAAGCAAATCTTTGACGCCTGAAGCAGGCGCAGGGCGGCTACTGCAAGAAGCCTTCCAACTTTTGCCGAGCGAGGGAATAGAGGGCTGTTTCAGGATTTGTATTGCTTGAACCGACGCCTTCGCGGGCAAGCCTCGCTCCTACAGGTTTTGAGTCAGTCGCGACATAGGCGAACGACACGAGACTGTAGGAGAGGCTTGCCCGCGAAGAGGCCAGCATTGCCAACACAACAATCAGGAATCGCGGCGCAAATCCGGTGGAATCGGCAAATCATCCTGGAGCGGATCCGGACGCTTGCCCTTGCCGGCGCGGTACTGGCGAATCTGGTAGACGTAGGCCAATACCTGGGCGACCGCCAGATACAGCCCACCGGGGATTTCCTGCTCCAGCTCGGTGGAGTAGTAGATCGAACGCGCCAGCGCCGGCGATTCGAGCAGCAGCACATTATTGGCCACGGCGATTTCGCGGATTTTCAAGGCAAGGAAATCGCTACCCTTGGCCAACAGCACCGGCGCATTGCCTTTGTCCGGGTCGTACTTGAGCGCCACGGCGTAGTGAGTCGGGTTGGTGATGACCACGTCGGCCTCGGGAATGGCCGCCATCATCCGCCGCTGCGACATCTCGCGTTGCAACTGGCGAATGCGCTGCTTGACCTCTGGTTTACCTTCCTGATCCTTGTGCTCGTCGCGCACTTCCTGCTTGGTCATCTGCAGCTTCTTGTGGCTTTCCCAGAGCTGCACCGGCACGTCGACCACGGCGATGATGATCAGCCCGCACGCCATCCACAAGGTACTCCAGCCGACCACCTGCAAGCTGTGAATGATCGCCATGTCCAATGGCTCGTGGGCGATGCGCAACAGATCATCGATGTCCGACGACAGGACCGCCAACGCCACGAACAAGACGATGAAAAACTTCGCCAGAGCCTTGAGCAGCTCAACCAAAGCCTTGGCCGAGAACATCCGTTTCAGGCCCGCGCCGGGGTTCATGCGACTGAACTTGGGCGCCATGGAGCCGGCCGCGAACAGCCAGCCACCGAGAGAGATCGGGCCGATCAACGCAGCCAACAGCAAAGTGATCATCACCGGCTGAATCGCCAACAGGGCAATCTGTCCCGAATGCAGCAAGAAGGTGCCCATGTTGCGCTGATCCAGAATCACTTCCCGCGACAACGTGAAGTTCATCCGCATCAGCTCCATCATGTCCTGCGCCAATGCACCACCGAAAATCAGCAGCGCACCGGCGCCAGCGAGCATGACCGCCAAGGTATTGAGCTCCTTGGAGCGCGCAATTTCGCCCTTCTCACGGGAGTCCTTTTTGCGTTTCTCCGTGGGGTCTTCTGTTTTGTCCTGACCGCTTTCGCTCTCAGCCATGACTCAGTGCGCCCGTGCCAGTTCACGTAACAACTGCAAAGCCTCGGCGGCCAGCGGTTGATACTGATTGAGAATGTCCGCCAGGCCGACCCAGACAATGAACAGCCCGAGCACCAGGGTCAGCGGGAAGCCGATCGAGAAGATGTTCAACTGCGGCGCCGCACGGGTCATCACGCCAAACGCAATGTTGACCACCAGCAACGCCGTGATCGCCGGCAGCACCAGCAACAGCGCCGCACCAAGTACCCATCCGAGTTTGCCGGCCAATTCCCAGAAATGATGGACCATCAAGCCGCCGCCGACCGGCAGCGTGGTGAAGCTTTCGGTGAGCACTTCGAACACCACCAGATGACCGTTCATTGACAGGAACAGCAGGGTCACCAGCATGGTGAAAAACTGCCCGATCACCGCCACCGACACACCGTTCGTAGGGTCGACCATCGAGGCGAAGCCCATGCCCATCTGGATCGCGACAATTTGCCCGGCGACCACGAAAGCCTGGAAGAACAGCTGCAAGGAGAAACCCAACACTGCGCCAATGATGATCTGCTCGGCAATCAACAACAGAGCACTCAGGTCCAGTGCATTGACCGGCGGCATCGGCGGCAGGCCGGGCGCGATCACCAAGGTGATCGCCAGGGCGAAATACAGGCGCACGCGAATGGGCACCAGCGTCGTGCCGAAAATCGGCATGACCATCAGCAGCGAACCGATGCGAAACAACGGCAACATGAACGTTGCCACCCAGGTGCTGATCTGGGTATCGGTCAGCTGAAGCAGCGACATGGCTTAACCAATGACCTGAGGAATACTGTGGTACAGCTGCAGGATATATTCCATGAAAGTCTGCACCAGCCACGGGCCGGCAACGATCAGCGTCACCAGCATCACCAGCAGGCGCGGCAGGAAGCTCAGGGTCTGTTCGTTGATCTGGGTGGCGGCCTGAAACATCGCCACCAACAAACCCACCAGCAAGCTCGGGATCACCAGCACGGCAACCATCAGGGTGGTCAGCCACAGCGCTTCACGAAAGATGTCTACGGCCACTTCCGGCGTCATGGTGAAACGCCGCCGAAGCTGCTGGCCAAGGTCCCGATGATCAACGCCCAGCCATCCACCAGCACAAACAACATGATTTTGAACGGCAGGGAAATGATCAGTGGCGAAAGCATCATCATCCCCATCGCCATCAACACGCTAGCCACCACAAGATCGATGATCAGGAACGGGATGAAGATCATGAAGCCGATCTGGAACGCGGTTTTCAACTCAGAGGTCACGAACGCCGGCACCAGAATCGTCAGTGGCGCCTGATCAGGCGAAGCAATGTCAGTGCGCTTGGACAAGCGCATGAACAGCTCCAGATCGCTGCTGCGAGTCTGGGCCAGCATGAAGTCCTTGATCGGCACCTGGGCCTTGGCCACGGCATCCTGAGCGGTGAGTTTCTCCGCCAGATACGGCTGCAAGGCATCCTGATTCACGCGATCGAACACCGGCGCCATGATGAACATGGTGAGGAACAACGCCATGCCGGTGAGGATCTGGTTCGACGGTGTCTGCTGCAAGCCCAGGGCCTGACGCAGGATCGAGAACACAATGATGATCCGGGTGAAACTGGTCATCAGCATGACGAACGCCGGGATGAAACTCAGCGCAGTCATGATCAGCAGGATTTGCAGGCTGACCGAATATTCCTGAGCGCCTTCGGCGTTAGTGCCCAAGGTGATTGCCGGGATCGACAACGGATCGGCGGCGAACGCCAGCGGCGCGGCCAGCATCAGGGCCAGCGTCAAGACGATGCGTAACGCACCCATTACTTCTTATCCTTCTGATCCTTGCCGAGCATCTTCAGCAGATGCTGGGCAAATTCCGGCGTGGCTTTCTCGGCATTTTCCGGCACTTGCACCGGCTCCTTGAGCACATGCAACGCGGTGATGTTGCCAGGACTCAGGCCGAGCAGAATCTGTTCGCTACCGATCTGCACCAGCATCAAACGGTCCCGGGGACCTAGCGCGCGGGAACCGATCAGCTCGATCACCTGCCCCTTGCCGGCCGGCCCGGCCTGCTGGACCCGGCGCAGCAGCCAGGCGAGGAAGAAGATCAACCCCAGCACCAGCAGCAAGCCGAACACCAGTTGCGTCAATTGTCCGGCCACACCGCTGCTGACAGCTGGTGCAGCGGCCGCTGTCGCAGTCGCAGTCGCAACCGGTTCGGCAGCCAGAACACTGAACGGCAAGGCCAGCGCTAACCCCAGCACAAAACCCAGAACCTTTTTCACTCAGCGCAGCTTCTTGATGCGTTCGCTTGGGCTGATCACGTCGGTCAGGCGGATGCCGAACTTTTCGTTGACCACCACCACTTCACCGTGGGCGATGAGCGTGCCGTTGACCAGCACGTCCAGCGGCTCGCCGGCCAGACGGTCAAGCTCGATCACCGAGCCCTGGTTGAGTTGCAGCAGGTTGCGGATGTTGATATCGGTGCTGCCGACTTCCATGGAAATCGACACCGGAATATCGAGGATCACGTCCAGGTTCGGACCGTCCAGCGTCACCGGATCATTGTTCCTCGGCACGCTGCCGAACTCTTCCATCGGCAGACGGTTGGACGGCGAACCGGCGGCGTCGGCGGCCAGCAAGGCATCGATATCGTCCTGCCCGGCGTCACCGGTTTCTTCCAGGGCCGCAGCCCACTCATCAGCCAGTGCCTGGTCGTCCTGGGCATTCATATCGTCGTTCATCATTTGTCCTCGGCGGGCACCTGCTCACTCAAGAGCAGTCAATTAAAGGGGGGGAGTTGGAGCGCCGGTCAGCGGCGCTCGATCGGCTCGATCACCTGCAACGCGAGGTTGCCTTTGTGCGAGCCCATCTTGACCTTGAAGGCCGGTACGCCGTTGGCGCGCATGATCATTTCTTCCGGCATCTCGACCGGAATAATGTCCCCGGGCTGCATGTGCAGGATGTCGCGAAGGCGCAGCTGACGGCGGGCCACGGTGGCACCGATCGGTACATCGACGTCCAGCACGTCCTGGCGCAAGGCGTTGATCCAGCGCTCATCCTGATCGTCGAGGTCCGACTGGAAGCCGGCGTCGAGCATCTCGCGCACCGGCTCAATCATCGAGTACGGCATGGTCACGTGCAGGTCGCCGCCGCCACCATCGAGTTCGATGTGAAACGTCGAGACCACAACCGCTTCGCTCGGGCCGACGATGTTGGCCATGGCCGGGTTCACTTCCGAGTTGATGTACTCGAAGTTCACTTCCATGATCGCCTGCCAGGCTTCCTTCAAATCGACGAAGGCCTGTTCCAGCACCATGCGCACCACACGCAGTTCAGTGGGGGTGAATTCACGCCCTTCGATCTTCGCGTGACGGCCATCGCCGCCGAAGAAGTTGTCCACCAGCTTGAACACCAGTTTGGCGTCGAGAATGAACAGTGCGGTGCCGCGCAGCGGTTTGATCTTGACCAGGTTGAGGCTGGTCGGCACGTACAGCGAGTGCACGTATTCGCCGAACTTCATCACCTGCACACCACCGACGGCAACGTCCGCCGAGCGGCGCAGCATGTTGAACATGCTGATGCGGGTGTAGCGGGCGAAACGCTCGTTGATCATTTCCAGGGTCGGCATGCGTCCACGGACGATGCGATCCTGGCTGGTCAGGTCGTAGCTTTTGACACTGCCGGGTTCGGCAGCGTTATCGGTCTGTACCAGACCATCGTCGACGCCATGCAACAGCGCATCGATCTCATCCTGGGACAGCAGGTCCTGCACGGCCATGTCGTGTTCCTACTGCAGTACGAAATTAGTGAAAAGCAACTGTTCGATCACCACTTTGCCAAGCTCTTTCTGCGCCACTTCCTGGACGCTGGCCGTGGCCTTCTGACGCAACATTTCCTGGCCGACCGGGGTCGCCAGCGTGGCGAAATCCTGACCGGAAAACAGCATCACCAGGTTATTGCGAATCACCGGCATGTGGACTTTGAGCGCTTCCAGATCGGCCTGATTGCGGCCCTGCAGGGTGATGCTCACCTGCATGTAGCGCTGGCGACCGTTCTGGTTGTAGTTGGCCACGAAAGCCGGCGCCATGGGCTCGAAGATCGCTGGCTGCTTGCCGATCACCGCCGTTTCAGCCGCGGGGGCAGGCTTGCTTTGGGCGCTGTGCATGAAGAACCAGGTCGCCCCCACGGACAAGCCGATCGCCAGCAACAGGGCCACGACGATCACAATGATCAGCTTGATTTTGCCTTTGGTTGCGGGGTCTTTCACTGGTGCTGCGTCGCTCTTAGCCATGCCAATAATCCGTCACTATTCGGGTTTTCACAGTCGCACGGCAAGGCAAGAGCAAGTGTTATGCCAGAAGTGTCGGGAGGTAGGGAGACGGCGAATGATCGGCGAGCACCAATCAAATGTGGGAGCGGGCTTGCTCGCGAATGCGGTGTGACAGCCAACATAACTGTTGAATGTTAAATCGCATTCGCGAGCAAGCCCGCTCCCACAAGGTTTTCTGCGTTTGATCAGGCGTAATAATCGACGGCGCTGGTGCCAATCACGCTGGTGGTGTTGGCGGCTACTTCGGCGACAGTCGCGGGAAGCTCTTCATCGGCAGAGTCGAGGCGACCGCCATTGGCGTTGGCACGCCCACCCTGCCCCTGTTGAGCCTGCTCCTGACCCTGCCCCTGCCAGCCACGGGACTGATCGGAAACGTTGACGTCGACCTGGCCCATGCCCTGTTGCGCGAACATGTCACGCAGGCGATGCATTTGCCCGTCGAGCGCTTCACGAACGCTTGGATGGGCACTCATGAAGGTCACCTGGGTCTGCTGATCCGGAACCATGTTCACCCGAATATCCAGGCGCCCCAGCTCGGCCGGTTGCAACTGAATGTCGGCCGCCTTGAGATTGGCGCTGGACAGGTACATGACCCGGTTGACCACCTCCTCGGTCCAACCGCTCTGATGCATGGCGATTGGCTGGTTTACCGGTAATGCATTGGCAGTCTTCGGCGTTGCCGCCTGGGTCAACGCCGCCAGACGATTGGCGAAATCATCGACACGGGTATCGCTGCTGGCGGACTTGAGATCCTTGAGGCCGTCATCGATCAGGCCACTGAAAGCCTTCTCGCCGCCCTGGCTGGTGCTGTCCTGATCGGCTTGCACATCGAGCATGCCCGCCATGCCCGTGGCAAAGTTCTGTGCCGAAGTTGGCTCGCCGTCGACTTGAGCCGAGATCGGTGCCGCCTTGGGCTGGGCCTGACTGGCGGGCGAAACGTGCCCGCCCTGCTCCATGGCCATGCGCACGGCTGGCAGCGCATCGAGAGGATCGGCTTCGGGATCGAAATCCGGATCGATGGTCGCAACAGTCTGTGCCGCAGCCGGGGTAACGACGACGGCGACAGGTGCCTCAACTTGTGATTGCGCAGTGGCCACAACTGTTGGCGTTTCCGGCACAGGAGCTGGTAACACCGGCTGCACCACCAACGCAGGATCGAGGGCCGGATCGACAGGCGCGGTATCAGCCACCGGTGTCGACGCCTCGGCCGTATCCGACGCGTCATCGCAGGCCGTCTTGCCGTCAGCCTGCGCCGGTTTATCGGCGGGCAAGGATTTGCCGCTATCGGCAACCGTCGGTTCCGGGGCGGCAGACTTGTCGTTGCTCACGTCCTTTTTGCCGACGCTGTCCGAGACTTTGTCGCGTGCGGGTTTAGCCGAGCCGTCCGCCATGGCGGAGGGTTTATTCTGCGCCTGATTGGCATAGACCTGAGCGAAGCTGGAGGCCTTGTCCCCGGGCTCGGCCGTCAGCGCCGGTGCATTGGCGGACGCGGCTTGAGCCTTGGCCGTCGTGGCGGCCTGAAGAAGGATGTTTGGGGTAACGGGCATAAAACGGTCTCCGCTGCACTGGGATCGTAGGTACAGTTGAGTAAGTTATGTGCAAGGGTCGAGCCAGCTTTGTTCGCTGGCTGCTAAAAACGCCGGACGGATGCTGGTTCAGCCTGGGAGCGCTGGCGCTCCGCTTCGTAGAGCGGTCGGACAATAGCGAATTCGCCGTCAATGTCATCAATGAGCCGTTCAATGCCGACGAGACTCTTTTCTTTGGCACGCTGCTCCAGCTCACCGCACAGCTTGGCCAGATAACTGGCGCCCATGTTGCTGCTGCTACCTTTGAAACTATGGGCAGCATTCATAAGCTGCGCGGCATCCTCGGCCTTTCGCAGGACGCGTAAACGCTCTTCGGAATCGGCGAGAAAGGTATCGAGCAATTCTGGATACCCGTCCTCCATCACTTCCTGCAACGCGCTCAGCACGTCGCGGTCCAGATGTGTGTTGTCCACTTGTTCACTCCTTGATCAAGAACGCCTGGCATTATGCCAGAGCCTCCCAGAAAAACTCCACGCGAGCACTTCGACCATTATCGGACCAGGTCGCATGATCGCTCAACTGGCGAATCAAATTGACCCCTCGGCCTGACAGACGGACGTCATCGACGGGACGCGCCATGACCCGCGCCACATCGAAGCCTTTGCCACTGTCTTCGACCCGGATCACCAGGCAACCGCCCTCGCCTTTTGGCGTCACCTGCAAATGCACCCGCACATAGCCATCGCGCAACTCGTCCAGGCGTGCATTGCGCTGCTGATAATAACGCGCAAAACCTGCCGCATCGCGTTTCAAACTCGAATCAAGGCCCAACACGCCATGCTCCAGGGCATTGGAATAAAGCTCTGCCAGCACACTGTAGAGTGCGCCACTCTGAGCCCGCAGACCATGCACCTCAAGCAGCAACTGCAACAAGTACGGCAGTGGATTGAAGCGCTTGAGGGTGGCGGCGCGGAACTCGAAACTCACCGACCAGTCCAGCGGGCACGACTGGCCGCTGTCGGAATACACCGGCGTTGGCGGGCTCAGTTGCGCGGCCTCCAGCAGACGGACCTCGACCATGCTCACGTCATCACGAGCCTCGCCACGAAAATCCCGCAGTGCCTGCTCGATCTCTTCGAACAGTGCATCGGGCTGGCGATTGGCTGCAAACACTTGCTCCAGCCGCTCTACGCCAAACAACTGCTCATTGGCATCACAGGTATCGATCACCCCATCGGACAGCAGGAACACCCGATCGCCGACGGCCATCGGGAACACCTCGGTGCGATCATCGAAGGTTTGCGAGCTCAGTACGCCCAGCGGCAAGTGCCGTGCCGTCAGCACCGTGCGCTCGCCACTGGCGATACTGTGCAGGTAACCGTCCGGCATTCCGCCGTTCCAGACCTCCACCGACCCTCGCTGAAAGCTCAGGCACAGCAGCGCCGCACAGCAGAACATGTCCACTGGCAGAATACGTTTGAGCTTGGCGTTCATCTCGCGCAGGGTTTCGGACAAACCGTAACCCTTGGCCGTCATGCCATAGAAGACTTCGGCCAACGGCATGGCACCGACAGCGGCCGGCAAACCATGGCCGGTAAAATCACCGAGCAGCACATGCATGTCGCCAGCCGGAGTGAACGCGGCCAGCAACAGATCGCCATTGAACAGCGCATAGGGCGATTGCAGGTAACGGATGTTCGGGGCATTCAGGCAACCGGAGTGGGCGACCTTGTCGAACACGGCTTTGGCTACCCGCTGTTCGTTGAGCAGGTAATCGTGATGCCTGGCGATCAAGTCGCGCTGCTCCAGCACCGTGGCTTGCAAACGTCGCAAGCGGTCCATCGCCTTGACCTTGGCCGCGAGGATCACCTGGTTGTAAGGCTTTGCCAGAAAATCGTCGCCCCCGGCCTCCAGACAACGAGCCAAGGCTTCGCTTTCGGTCAGCGACGTCAAAAAGATGATCGGCACCAGCGTTTCGCCGGCCAGCGCCTTGATCTGCTGCGCCGCCTCGAAACCGTCCATCACCGGCATCATGGCGTCCATCAGCACCAGGTGCGGTCGCTGCGAGCGGAATGCTTCGACCGCCTCGGCGCCGTTGGCGGCCGTCAGCACTTCATGGCCCTGGCGCCGGACGATAGTCGACAGCAGCATGCGATCGGCCGCGCTGTCTTCGGCGATCAGTATCGTCAGCGGTTCGAGCGGCTGCATGACGGTCAACTGATGTCGAACAGCTTGTCGAAATTGGAGATGGCGAGGATTTTCTTCACATCGGTACTGCTGTTGACGACGCGAATATCGGAGTTGTCGCCACCGGCGTGATCACGGAGCAAGAGCAGCATGCCCAACGCCGAGCTGTCGAGATAAGTGGCTTTCTTCAGGTCCACCACAATGGAATCGGGTGTCCTGCTGAGTCGCTCATAGGACTCGCGAAATTCCTGATGCCGACCGAAATCGAATCGTCCCTCGATCGAAATCGTCAGCTTTTTCCCATCCGGAGATACTTCTGTAACGACTGACATTTCACGGCTTCCTTGTCATTGGCTAACGAACGTACGTGTACAAGGTTTAGCACCTGATGGAAGCTGGAGCAAGGCTGAAGCATTGTTCGACTTGTGAAATCGCTTTCACGGGCAAGCCTCACTCCTACAGAAAATGGTCGAACACACCGTTGTCGTTCGACACTGCCTCTGTAGGAGCGAGGCTTGCCCGCGAAGAACGATAACGCGGGCTACCTGATTCAATACGGATCCTGACGCGGCAACCGCTGGGACAGTTCATCCAGCAGCTTTTGCTCGCGCTTGTCTTCCAGTTGCCGCGCTTCATCCCTGTAGCGCTGAACCAGTTTGCGCAAGCCTTCGACCCGGGCAAACGCCTGCTGCCAGGCTTCCCGGGATTTGTTCAGGTTATTTTGGTGCCAGTTCAGACTCTGACGCTGCTGGTCGATGGCCGTGCCCAATTGCGCGAGAAAGCCCTGATAACCCAGCAACCACTGGCCCGACACGCCGCTACTGCCGCGTACGATCCATTGTTCCTGGTATTCGAGGCGGAAGTTTTCCAGGTCGGCGAGTTTGCTTTCCGCCAGGCGAACCTGGCCCTGGAAATGTCCCAGGCGCAGGACAGCGGTCTTTTCGGCCTTTTCAGCCATTTCCACCACAGGCGCCAGACGTGCTGCGCGGCTCGAGGCCATGACGGGTTAACCGCCCGGCGCTGGCGCAAAGATCGAAGCGAGATGGTTCTCGCTGGCGCCCATGCTGATGTTGTCGTTCAAGCCCTGGCGCAGGTACATGGTCATGGCCGGTTGCAGATTGATCGCGGTATCGGTTTCCCGATCACCGCCGGACACATAGGCGCCGACACTGATCAAGTCGCGGCTCTGCTGATAGCGCGACCAGTATTGCTTGAACGTCTGCGCGTGGTTCATGTGCTTGATGCCGACCACCGACGGCATGACCCGGCTGATGGAGGCTTCGATATCGATGGCCGGGTAATGCCCTTCCTCGGCCAGACGCCGGGACAGCACGATGTGTCCGTCGAGCACACCCCGCGCCGAGTCGGCGATCGGGTCTTGCTGATCATCGCCTTCGGACAATACCGTGTAAAACGCGGTGATCGAACCGCCGCCCTTTTCAGCGTTACCGGCACGCTCCACCAGTTTCGGCAACTTGGCGAACACTGACGGCGGATAGCCTTTGGTCGCTGGAGGTTCGCCGATGGCCAGGGCGATTTCCCGCTGGGCCTGGGCGAAACGGGTCAGGGAATCCATGAGCAACAGGACGTTCTTGCCCTTGTCGCGAAAATACTCGGCGATTCGCGTGCAGTACATGGCCGCGCGCAGACGCATCAGCGGCGCATCGTCCGCTGGCGACGCCACCACCACCGAACGCTTGAGCCCTTCTTCACCGAGGATGTGTTCAATGAATTCTTTAACTTCTCGACCTCGCTCACCGATCAGCCCGACGACGATGATGTCGGCCTCGGTGAAGCGGGTCATCATGCCCAGCAGCACACTCTTGCCCACGCCAGTACCGGCGAACAGCCCGAGCCGCTGACCGCGACCAACCGTCAACAAACCGTTGATGCAGCGAATGCCCACGTCCAGCGGCTCGCTGATCGGTTCGCGCTTGAGCGGGTTGATGGTCGGGCCGTCCATCGGCACCCAGTCTTCAGCCTTCATGCCACCCTTGCCATCCAGCGCACGCCCGGCGCCATCGAGCACCCGCCCGAGCATGCTCATGCCCATGGGCAAGCGACCGGTATCAGCCAGGGGAACCACACGGGCACCGGGGGCGATGCCGGCGACGCTGCCAACTGGCATCAGAAAGACTTTGCTGCCAGAGAAACCCATGACTTCAGCTTCGACCTGCACCGGGTGATAGCTGTCATCGTTGATGACCATGCAGCGGCTGCCCATGGCGGCGCGCAAGCCTTCGGCTTCGAGGGTCAGGCCGACCATGCGCAGCAGGCGACCTTCGAGGATCGGCGCACTGGCAAGCTCCGTGGCCTCGGCGTAGCTACCAAGGCGCTTGGCGAAGCTGGTGCGATCAAGGCGCATCGGGATCGTCCAGTGTCGGTTCGATCGGTGTAACTGCGGGTTTTTCGTCGATTGGCAGTTCCAGGCTCAAGTCCGGTGCGGCCGGGTGCAGCGCCTGATCGTGCAATTGATCGAACAGCTTGGCCATGACTTGGGTAACACGGGTTTCGATGGTGGCGTCGATGCGGCTGTGCTCCGTTTCGACCCGGCAGCCGCCCGGCAACAAGGATTCGTCCTCGACAATGCGCCAGGTTTCTTCATGGCGCTCGCGCAGGGCTTTAACCTGTTCGAAATCCTGCGGATTGATGTATAGCCGCACATTGCCCACACCCAACGGCAAAAGCTTGAGCGCTTCGCGCATGACGTGTTCGATCTGCGTCGAGTCGATGGCCAGTTCGCGCTGAATCACTTGTTTGGTGATGTGCTGCACGAGGTCGACCAGCGACTTTTCGATCTGCGTGTCCTGCTCGGCAATCGGCTCGAACAGGTTGGCCATCAGTTGTTCCAGGCCCGCGATCTTGGCGGTCAGGGCCACTTCGGCTTCCTGACGGACCTTGAGCGTGGTGCTGTGAAAACCTTCTTTTTCGCCAACGGCGAAGCCTTCGTTGTAAGCCTCCTGGCGAATGCTTTCGAGCTCTTCGAGGGTCAGTGGCTGGACTTCTTCCAGCGGCACTTCTTCCATTTCCGGCGGTTCAGGCTCCGGTTCCGGCTCGGGTTCCGGTACAAAAGGGTCGAAACTGGGCAACGACCAGATGTCGAAACCACCGACGTCCTTGGCACGGATCAGGTCGGTATTGGACTCATCATGTTTGGACGACATAGTGACCTTAGATCATCTCTTCGCCGCCCTTCCCGCCGAGAACGATTTCTCCGGCTTCGGCCATACGGCGGGCAATGGTGAGGATTTCTTTCTGCGCGGTTTCCACGTCGCTGACGCGCACCGGGCCTTTGGCCTCGAGGTCGTCGCGCAACAGTTCGGCCGCCCGTTTGGACATGTTCTTGAAGATCTTCTCCTTGACGCCTTCGTCCGAGCCCTTGAGGGCCAACACCAGGACGTCCGAGGACACTTCGCGCAACAGCGCCTGAATGCCACGGTCGTCGACATCGGACAGGTTGTTGAACACGAACATGAGGTCTTCGATCTGACCGGACAGGTCTTCGTCGACTTCGCGGATCGAATCCATAAGCTGACCTTCGATCGAGCTGTCGAGGAAGTTCATGATGTCGGCTGCACGCTTGATGCCACCCAGGGTGGTGCGCGAGGCATTCGAGTTGCCGGAGAACTGCTTCTCGAGAATCTGGTTGAGTTCTTTCAGGGCTGCCGGTTGCACGGTATTCAACGAAGACACCCGCAGGATGATGTCCAACCGGACCTTGTGGTCGAAGTTGCCCAGCACTTCACCGGCCTGATCCGGGTCGAGGTAGGCGACCACGATTGCCTGGATCTGCGGGTGTTCGTAACGGATCACGTCGGCGACGGCGCGCGGCTCCATCCACTTCAGGCTGTCGAGACCACTGGTGTTGCCGCCCAGCAGGATCCGGTCGATCAGGCCGTTGGCCTTGTCTTCGCCCAATGCCTGAGTGAGCATTTTGCGCACGTAGTCATCGGAGCCGACGCCCAGGCTGGTCTGGTCGCCGACGATGTCGACGAACTCGCTCATCACCTGTTCGACCTGCTCACGGTGCACGTTGCCCATCTGTGCCATGGCCACGCCCACACGCTGGACCTCTTTGGGCCCCATGTGGCGCAGCACTTGCGCAGCATCGGTGGAACCGAGGGACAGCAGCAGAATCGCGGCTTTGTCGACCTTGGTCAGTTTGGCGGCAACGGCTCGGTTATCACTCATCTGCGTTAATCCACTCTTTCACGACCTGGGCCACGCGACCCGGATCTTCTGCCACCAGACTCTTGATTGCGTTCAACTGTGCGTCATAGCCTTCGCTCGGGCTCGGCAGCAGGATGCTGGTCGGGCCACCAAGGCTGACACGGTCGTTGGACAGTTCGCCGTCCAGGCCGCCCATGCCACCCAGTTCCATGTCGCTGCCAATGCCGGCCAGTTGCTTGTCTTTGCCGCCGCCGGTGATGTTGTTGAGCACCGGACGCAGCACACCGAATACCAGCACCAGGATGAACAACACACCCAGCACTTGCTTGACGATGTCCCAGAACCACGGCTGGGAGTAGAACGGAATCTCGGCGATCACTTCGCCACGCTCGGCGGAGAACGGCATGTTGATCACGCTGACACTGTCGCCACGGCTGGCGTCGAAACCGACGGCGTCCTGCACCAGGCGAGTGAAGCGCGCCAATTCATCGGCGCTCCACGGCGCGCGGGTCGTTTCGCCGTTGGCCGCGTTGACCTTGACCTGATCATCCACCACCACCGACACCGACAGGCGATTCAAACGGCCCTGCTGTTGTTTGGTGTGACTGATGGAACGGTCGAGTTCGAAGTTCTTGGTGGATTGTTGACGCTTGTCCGCCGGGTACGGCGCCAGCATCGGCTGGCCGGTGGCCGGGTCCATGATTTGCTGACCGTTGGCATCGAGCAATGGCTGGCCTGGTTGCACCATGCCAGCCGACGCGGTGGCGCCACCGGTGGTTTGCGGCGCCGAGGCCGGCGATGGCGGCTGGTTGCTCAAGGCACCCGGCACACCTTGCGGGCCATTGCTGGCGGTGCGCTGTTCGTTGACCGATTGCTCACTGCGCAACGCCGGCTGATCCGGGTTGAATTGCTCGGAAGTCGACTCGACGGCGCTGAAATCCACATCGGCCGAAACTTCGGCTTTATAGCGATCATTACCCAACACCGGTTGCAGGATGTTGTGTACACGCTGGGTCAGCATGCTTTCCATGCGACGGCTGTAATCGAATTGCTTGCCGGCCATGGTCAGTTCGGAGTTTTCCGCCTGATCCGACAGCAGGTTGCCCTTCTGATCGACCACAGTGATCTGCGACTTGCTCAGTTCAGGAACGCTGGTAGCAACCAGATTGATGATCGCGACGACCTGGCCCGGCTCCAGCGAGCGACCGGAATAGAGTTCAACCAGAACCGAAGCGCTGGGCTTACGTTCGTCGCGCACGAACACCGAACTTTTCGGAATCGCCAGGTGCACGCGGGCACCCTTGACGTTGTTCAGGCTGGAAATGGTCCGTGCCAGTTCGCCTTCGAGGCCGCGACGATAACGGGTCGCTTCCATGAACTGACTGGTGCCCAGCCCTTGTTCCTTGTCGAGGATCTCAAAACCGATGTTGCCGTCGCTGGGAGTGACACCAGCGCCCGCCAGCTTGAGCCGCGCACGGGACAGGTCATCGGCCTTGACCAGCAAGGCACCGGAGTTCGGTTCAACGGTATAGGGGATGTCGGCTGCGGCCAGGGTTTCCATGACCTGCTTGGCGTCCATACCGGCAAGGCTGCCGTACAGAGGCCGGTAGTCTGGCTGCTGGGACCACAACACAACGGCAAAACCAATCGCCACGCTCGCAGCCAGGCCGACCAACAGGCCCACCTGACGCAACATGGTCATCTCGGAGAGGTTTTCCAGGAAGGACAACCCGAACAGCGGCGGTTTGCCGTCTATTGGAGTGGCCTTGGCCGGAACATTATCGGCGATTGCTTCTGCCATGACTCAATCTCGTCCTTAAACCGGCATCTGCATGATGTCTTGGTATGCCTGAACCAGCTTGTTACGCACTTGGGTCAACGCTTGAAAAGACACGCTGGCCTTCTGCGAGGAAATCATCACGTCCGTCAGGTCGACGCCGCTTTTACCGATTTCGAAAGCACTGGCCAACTGATTTGACGCCTGCTGGGTGTCGTTCACTTTATTGACGGCCTGACCGAGCATGTCGGAAAAGCTGCTGCCACCCAATTCAGGGACTGCGGCAGTCGATTTCGGCGCAGACATGGCATCCATTTGCATGGAGCGCATATCCAGCATCAACCGATTGAATTCAATACCTTGGCTCATGGTTTCTCTCTTTGACGAAGCTACGTCTCTGGCTACCCGCAATTTTTTGACACTCACTCGGCGGGTAGTGAGGTGTTAGCAACAAGGGTGCCAGCTCGGTGATCGCTCTAAACAAAAGCCAATTCCGGGCTTTGCTCGACCGTGAACCACCGCAAAACAAATGTGGGAGCGGTGTTGCTTGCGTCAACTTTCAGGTGGCGAACAAGTACGCTTCCACATCCATTCCGGCGTCGCGCATCTGCGCCAGCTTGTAGCGCAAAGTGCGCGGGCTGATGCCCAGTCGCTCGGCGGCTTCTTTGCGACGGCCACGCTCGGAACGCAAGGTGTCGATGATCATCTGAAATTCACGGCGCCGCAGGTCATCGCCGAGGGCGCCCGCCGATTCAGCTTCGACGTCTACGGCCCGCGTGGGCGTCGACGCCAATGGCGGCAACGGCGCGCACGCCACCGGCCCGGCCAGGCAGAAATCCTGCGGCTGGATCAAACCGCCCTGCTGCAGAATCAAGGCTCGCTGGATCGCGTTATCCAGCTCACGCACGTTGCCCGGCCACGGATAAGCGATCAGGCAAACTTGCGCCTCGGGCGAGAGCTTCGCCACGGCATGCTTCATTTTATTGACGTGCTTGGCCAACAGTCGCTCGGCCAGCGGCAGGATGTCGGCGGTGCGCTCGCGCAGCGGACGCCAGGCCAACGGGAACACCGACAGGCGATAGTAAAGATCTTCGCGAAAACGCCCCGCCGTCACTTCGGCGGCCAGGTCACGGTTGGTGGTAGCCACCACTCGAATGTCCAGCACGATCGGCTTGCGTGCGCCGACTCGCTCGACTTCGCGCTCTTGCAACACGCGCAGTAATTTGGCTTGAAGGCCGAGGGGCATTTCGGAGATTTCATCGAGCAGGATCGTCCCGCCATCGGCCTGCTCGAACTTGCCGGCCTGCGCCGCAATGGCGCCTGTGAAAGACCCCTTTTCGTGACCGAACAAGGTGGCTTCGAGCATGTTGTCCGGGATCGCTGCACAGTTGATCGCAATAAACGGCTGACTGGCGCGGTGAGAGTGTTGATGGATGTAACGCGCCAGCACTTCCTTGCCGGTCCCGGACTCACCGGAGATCAACACCGTGGAGTCACTGCGTGCCACCCGCGCAGCCAGTTCCAGCAATTGCGCACTGGCGGGCTCGAACGCCACAGGCCCTTCACTCTCGGTCGCGCCCAGATTGCCCAGTGCGTGCCGCGCCACCAGATCGAGCAAGGCTTTGGGCTCGAAGGGTTTGACCAGATAATCCGCCGCGCCCTGACGCATGGCGTCGACTGCGCGCTCGACCGCACCGTGAGCGGTCATCAGTAATACAGGCAGTTGCGGCTGACGAGCCCGCAGCAATCCAAGCAGTTGATGACCATCCATGCCCGGCATGTTGACGTCGCTGAGCACCAGGTTAAATGCCTCGGCGCCGACCGCAGCCAACGCCTCTTCCGCCGAACCGACCGCCGTGTAATCGTGCCCGCCAAGCAGCAGCGTATCGGCTAATGCTTCCCGTAGCGCGCGGTCATCCTCGACCAGTAAAACCTTGATGGCCATGTCCTTCACTTCGCTCCCTGAGCGCTGGGTTGTTCACCAGAAAAAAGCGGCAAGATCACCTGCGCACAAGTGCCGCGACCCGGCCGCGAGCGCAATTGCAATTCTCCCTGATGGGCACGGGCGACTGCCTTGACCACGGTCAGGCCCAGGCCGGTGCCGGTGGTTTTAGTGGTGAAAAACGGCTCACCCAAACGCGCCAGTACCTTCGTGTCGATACCGCTGCCGCTGTCGCTGATGCACAAGCGCAGGTTGTTGCCGCGGGTATACAGGTGAACCTTTAAACGAACGTCGCCGGCGCTGGCCTGGATGGCATTCTCGATCAGGTTGAGGATCGCCCCGACCAAGGTGTCGCGATTACACAGCAACTCACCGGCATGACTGTCGCACTGCCAGCGAATCGGCAAGTCCTGAACGTGGGTCAGCGCTGCCGCTTGCAGCGACTGCATCAACATCCTGGGGGTCACGCGATCGGTCAGCGGCAGCTCGCCACGGGCGAACACCAGCATGTCGCGAACCTGGTGTTCGAGTTCATGCAGACGCTCTTTCAGGCGCCCGGCAAAACGTTGCTGGGTCTCGACCGGCAACTGCTGCTCAGTCAAATGACTGGCGTAGAGCAACGCAGCGGACAACGGCGTGCGAATCTGATGAGCCAACGAGGCAACCATACGCCCCAGAGACGACAGGCGTTCGTGGCGAGCCAGTTGATCTTGCAGATGACGGGTTTCAGTCAGGTCGTTGAGCAACACCAATTGACCGGGCTCGGCGTCCAGCGAACGCGTGGCGATCGATAGACGTCGACCGTCCTTAAGGGATATTTCGTGACCGTCGTCCTCACGCGGTGCAAAGCATCGAGCAATCACATGACGCCACAGCTCGCCTTCGAGAGGCAGACCAAGCAGTTCACTCGCGGCGGGATTAGCTTCGCGCACGATACCCTGGGCGTCGATGACGATGACGCCGCCGGGCAACAGATCGAGGAGATTTTGCAGACGGTTGGCCAGGCGTTCTTTTTCCGCCAGCTCCTGCATGCGCTGAGCACTGACCACTGCCAGCTCGCCCTTGAGCTCGGTGACCCGAGCTTCGAGCATGCTGTAGGAATCGGTCAATTGGCTCGACATCTGGCTGAACAGCGCAAATGCCTGCTCAAGGCCAAGCCGGCTTGCCTGCTCTACGGACGACGGTTGCCCCGAAGCATCAAGGGCAGGAGACATCTGGGCGGCTTGGGGCATCGGACTCTCTCGCGTGGTTGACCGTCAGTTAAACGGAACGTTGCGAGGGATGTAGCAATACCCGTGCCTAAAAAAAACTACCTATAAATGAAGGAGTTGAAAAACAGGCGTCAATCATCCGCCTGTTCATCACCGTCACGACGACTCATGCCGTACTTGCGCATCTTCTCCACCAGCGTGGTACGACGAATCCGCAGCCGTTCTGCCGCCCGCGCCACGATGCCATTGGCATCATCCAGCGCTTGCTGGATCAGCCCTTGTTCCAGACCACCGAGGTAATCCTTCAAGTCCAGGCCTTCCGGTGGCAACAAGGCATTGGCGGTGAAGTCCGGGGTATGACCGTTAATGGCCACCCGCTCTTCAAGATCGCTGCGCAGGCTGTCGACCAGTTGCTCGTCTTCGTCATCGACGTAGCGGAATTTCTTCGGCAACTCGACCACGCCGATCACCCCGTACGGGTGCATGATCGCCATGCGCTCCACCAGGTTGGCAAGCTCGCGAACGTTGCCCGGCCAGCCATGACGGCACAGCGACATGATCGCCGCCGAATTGAAACGGATCGAACCGCGCTTCTCGTGCTCCATGCGCGAGATCAACTCGTTCATCAGCAGCGGAATGTCTTCGACGCGTTCGCGCAATGGCGCCATCTCGATCGGGAACACGTTCAAGCGATAGTAGAGGTCTTCGCGGAAAGTGCCGATCTCGATCATGCTTTCGAGATTCTTGTGGGTCGCCGCAATGATCCGCACATCGACGCTTTGGGTCTTGTTGCTGCCCACGCGCTCGAAGGTGCGTTCCTGCAAGACGCGCAGCAGCTTGACCTGCATCGGCAACGGCATGTCGCCAATCTCGTCGAGGAACAAGGTACCGCCGTTGGCCAGCTCGAAACGCCCGGCGCGACTGGTGATCGCTCCGGTGAAGGCGCCCTTCTCGTGGCCGAACAATTCGCTTTCGAGCAACTCGGCCGGAATAGCACCGCAGTTGACCGGCACGAACGGCGCGTCACGCCGCTTGGAGTGGTAGTGCAGGTTGCGCGCGACCACTTCCTTGCCGGTCCCGGACTCGCCGAGGATCAGCACGCTGGCGTCGGTGTCAGCAACTTGCTGCATCATCTGACGGACGTGTTGAATCGCCCGGCTGGTGCCGACGAGGCTACGGAAAAGATTGGGTTCACGGTGACGACCGCGCTCACGCGCCTGGTCATACATCTCGCGATAGACCTGTGCACGGTGCAACGAGTCGAGCAATTTGCTGTAGCTGGGTGGCATTTCGAGAGTCGAAAGCACTCGACGACGCTGGTCTTCCGGCAAGTCAATGGAAGAATTATCGCCCATTAACAAAACTGGAAGGAACTCATCCCAGGTTGAGAGTGTCTTTAACAGGCCCAAAAGTGCACCAGGAGCATTTACCGTCCCGATGAGGACACAGATTACTTCACGACTTGATGACAAAGAGCCGACAGCCTGCTGCCAGTCATGGCTGCCACAGGGTAAATTTTCTTCGCCAAGAAAATTTAAAATCACCGCCAAATCGCGGCGGCGGACGCTATCGTCATCAATCAGCAGAATTTTGGTTTCACGCCACATGCAATAGCAACTTCCCTAGTCAACTCAATGCCCAAAATGAGGGGCAAGCTAGACGCTTGCAGACACGTTATGCCTGTAGACGCCTGAAATCTGGAACCAGCCACTAGTTAAGTCAAAAAACCGTGCACAGTCAAATTTATGGCGCACTATGTTTGGATTAACCGGGGATTAATTAACCAAACAGATGGTAAACCTTTGCCGCGCTCTGCGCTTGGTGGATCTGCGACATCTCGTCGACTATCGCTTGGCGCTCCCCCGTCGCCGCCTCCAGAAGCTGTTTATACACCCCCAGCAACTCCTCAAGGTTGTCGCGCAACGCGGCCTCGTCCACCGAAGCTTCACTCAAGACGTCTTCCATGCAGGAACGGCAAGCCAGGTCCAATTCACCAATGGCTTCCCAGTTGCGCTCGGCCAATGCATCGACGAGGGCATCGCGGGTTTGTTCGATTCGCTGCAATACAAGACTCATGGTGATCTCCTTAAAACTGGGGAGCAGGTGCGCCAATGGCATCCCAACCGTCTTTGACCGTGCGAAGCAGGTCGGCGACTTCGTCGAGAATTTTTGGATCGGTCCTGAGGTTGGCTTCCGCCAGGCGTTTCATCATGTAAGCGTAAAGACTATCCAGCTCACTGACGGACTCCGCCTGCTTCTCCAGGTCCAGACCCTCTCGCAAACCACCGATGATGCCGATGGCCTTGCCGATCAGAACACCCTTGTTGGCGATATCCTTGCGCTCCATGGCACCTTTGGCCTGAGCGATGCGATCCAGAGCGCCTTCCATAAGCATTTGCACCAGACGATGAGGACTGGCCTCGGAAGTCTGGGCCTGAGCACCAATCTTCTGATACTGCCGAAGGGCTAACATCGGGTTCATGTCTTACCTCATCCAAAACTCTGTAATTCGTATAATCAAGCTATCGACACGGCGTCAAAAAACTTTAGACCAAACCCAAAAAAGCCCGACAAGCGGAATCCGCTGCCGGGCTTTTGGCGTTTCTGTGTTACGAGGCGTTTTTCTGCGCGTTCATCGCCTCGAACATCGAGGTGATGTTACTGGCAGTTGCCTTGAGTTTGCCGACCAGAGAATCCATGTCGTTATATTTTTTGGTCAGCACAGCAGTCAGCGTCTCGATACGGCGATCCAGGGCTGCCTGCTGGTTGGCCAGATTCGACTTGGCCTTGGCCAGGTTGGTCGAACGGGCATCGAGGATACCCTCACTGCCAGTGACCGTGTAAGGGGTGATTGCATCGTTCATGCGTGTCAGCAAGCCCTTGGCGGCATCGCCAGTCGCCGTCGGATCACCCAGGAACAGCTTCTGAACCTCACCACCGAGCTTTTGGGTATCCATCGCGGTCGTGAACTTGGTGCTATCGAAATCCAGCGCACCGGTTTTCTGATTGGTGGTGATACCCAGCTGCGACAGAACGGTGAGCTTGTCACCTGCACCGGTGGTGACCAACGGCTGACGAATGGATGCCAGAATGCCGCGCGCCAATGGGTCACCGGTCAGTGCAGCAGCGATGGTCGGCTTGCCATCGTCATCCAGGGAAGGCTTGGTCAACGCATTAACACTGGTCACAACCTGGTTATAGGCGTCAACGAAAGCCTGGATGGACTTTTTCAGGCCATCACTGTTCGGGCCGACTGTCACCGTCGTGGTTACATCACCACCGGCGACCAGATTCAGGGTCAAGCCGGAAATAGCCGCGTCAACCTTGTTACTTTTGCTGGTCAGCGCGAGCCCGTCCACGGTGAACTTGGCGTCTACCGCGAATTCGCCGATGGCACCTGCCGAAGTAGCTGTTGGTGTGGCACCCATTTGCTGGCCGGCATTGATCTCCAGACCCGCAATACCGCTTAGGGTGATATCGGAACCGGCACCGGTCACCGTGGAACCCAACACCAGACGCGAGCCAAACGAGTCGGTCACGATGTTGGCACTGAAGCCGTTGGCGCCTTGCTGTGTGTTTATCGCATCCCGAACCGACTGCAACGTCGCGCCCGCCGGAATGGTGACAGAACTGGAAACGCCGTTTTGCGTGATATTGAGCGTGCCGCTCGCAATGGCACTACTGGCACCGCCGGCAAAGGCTGCAGTGGCCACTTTGGACGAGGTCGCAAGGTTAGTGACCTTGACCACGTAAGTGCCGTTGACGGCCGTGTTGCTGGCCACGGCGGTCAATACTTTCGCGTCAGCGGAGGTGGCGTTGTAACCCAGGAATTGCGGAGTTTGCGTATTGCCCAGATTCTTGATTGCAGTCTGGAAGTTCGCCAGGACACTTTTGAGGGAACCAATACCGGAAATCTGCGCGGTGTTGATGGTCGTCTGACGGTCGATCTGGTTCTGCTTGGCTGCTTTGTCGGCATTGACCAAGGCTTTAACAATAGCACCGGTATCAAGGCCAGAGCCTAAACCCGTGCCCGGTAGAATTGGACTTGCCATGCATATCTCCCTTCAGTGTGTCGCCGGTCTTTTGACCACTACAACGTCCAAAAGAACATAGCAACAATATTCATGCCAGCGGTCAGGCTTTCGCGCTGAACAACAGGCTGCTTGCATCATTCAAACTATTGGCCAGCTTCAGGACTTCTTCATTGGGGATTTGGCGAACCACCTCACCGGAGTCACTGGCAATAACCTTGACCACAACTTTGCCTGAAGGCTCATCGATCGAGAACTCCAGGTTACGTTTGACCGACTGAACGAACTTCTCGATTTCCTGAACGGCCATCTTCAGTTTTTCCTGTTCGGTCTGATCGTTTTTACCTTCTTCCTTGACGGCAACCACTGGCACAGTTTCCGCTCGAGGCTTCTCCACCGGCTTGTCGGCAACAGTCGTCGCCTGCTTGGCCGCAGGATAAGACAAGTTCAGCTTGACGCTCATATCCATGTCCATCACCTCTCAAAGTAAAAAGCGAGAGAGCGCGACAAGCGCACTCCCCCGCCAAAACACATCAGCTATTACTGAAGCAGTTTCAGTACAGCGGATGGCAGTTGGTTGGCCTGGGCCAGAACTGCGGTGGAAGCTTGTTGCAGAGTTTGTTGCTTGGTCAGCTGTGCAGTTTCAGCAGCGAAGTCGGTATCTTGTACGCGGCTCAGTGCAGCACTGGCGTTTTCGTTGATGTTCTGCAGGTTGGAAATGGTAGTCGAGAAACGGTTCTGAGCAGCACCCAGGTCAGCGCGGGTGGCGTTGATGTTTGCCAGAGCAGCGTCGATAGCCGAGATAGAAGCATCAACAGAGCTGTGGTTAGCGGTGTTGGAAACGCCGGAAATGGTGGTACCGGTCATGCCCAGGGCGCTGGCGTCGAAGCTGGTCGACAGGGTCAGAGTGATCTGGTTGTCGGAAGTGGTGTTCGAACCTACCTGGAACTCCATCGCACCAGCAGTACCGTCGATCAGCGCCTTACCGTTCAGGTTGGTCGACTGAGCGATACGGGTCAGTTCAGCGATCGACTGTTGGTATTCTTTGTCCAGAGCGGTACGGTCAGCAGTGCCGTTGGAGTCGTTTCGCGATTGCACTGCGATTTCACGCATACGCTGCAGAATGTTGGTCGACTCTTGCAGAGCGCCTTCAGCGGTCTGAGCGATCGAAACACCGTCGTTGGCGTTTTTGATAGCCATGGTCTGGCCACGGATTTGCGAAGTCATGCGGGTAGCGATCTGCAGGCCGGCGGCGTCGTCTTTGGCGCTGTTGATTTTCAGGCCGGAGGACAGGCGGGTCATCGAAGTCGACAGTGCGTCGGACGCACGGTTCAGGTTCTTCTGAACACTCAGGGAAGTAGTGTTAGTGTTTACTGTTAAAGCCATGACGAATTCCTCGTTGGTTGGGTACTGCGGCTTCCGGCCCTGGCAACCGCCCGGTATGGCCTAGAGAACCTTCGTAATAGTTATCGTCGTCAATGCAGGTTGCTTGAGGGGATTTTTGAAATTTTTTGCCATCACCCTGCCACCCCCTGTAAAACCAAGGCTTAGCGACGATCCAACCACCAAAAAATGACGCCAGAGAACTGCCACAATCCTTCCTCGCAGCCCCGCTCCCATGGCATTACGTAGAACTGACAGCCTCCAGTAAATCGACCAGTTCGTATTCAAGGTAGTCCGCCAGGGCCAGCCAGTCCTGTCGTTCCTGGCTATCCAGCATGCCTGTCAGCAACTCCATCCACCGGGCCGCGATCTGGCTGTCGGACCCGCCAAGCCGCGACTGCACCCCCTCCGCTACCTCGACCATGACCAGCGCCGCCTCGACATCTCTTCCCAAGCGAAACAACACTGAACATTGCCTGGCCTGATTAACGAGTAGCACTTCGCTCATCGACTGAACTCCGGATGAAATGTCGTGCCGGCAATCATGGCCCCGGCTCGACTGCTGTTGTAGAAGACGACTTGTGGATTCGCAGCGATATAGCGCTCCAGCTCACACAAGTAGCTGCGGAAATTGAGCTGGGTCTTGACCCGCTGCCCATTCCCGTCCAACACCCAATGGCGAGCCGCGCCCAATTGGGGGCCGAGGTCGCCGTCATTCCAGCCGGCATGGGTCTTGTTGTTCGGGAACGCGAAGTCAGCCCCGAACAGCGTGATCTGACTGGCCCCCATTTTCATCGCCAGGTCCACCGCCGGATGAATCACGCTGCCGCCTGCAAACAGCCCGGAGCGGGGCAATTGCTCACGCAAATCACGGAAAACCGGGCTTGCCGAGTAGGCGACATAGCGTTTGCCTTGCCAGGCCTGCAACACGACAGGGTCCACCAGCGGCATATAGACCAGCGTGGTATTTGCGCTGTCCTCGGGTGGCAGGTGACGCTGCGAGATACGTTGATCAATCGTGACAACCACATCCGGCTTGATGCCATGCTCGATCAGCGGCCGGTAAGCAGTATCGACACAAACGAACAGCGGTCGCGCTGCCTGCCCGCGAATGGATCGCAAGGTCACGAAATGCTGTTCCAGGCTTGGCCCGGTGGCGATGACGAACATCGGCTGCCCAGCATGTGTTGCGAACAATTGTGCGACGTCGCCATCAACGCGGATCTGTTCGACACTTTCCAGCAGGCGCGCTGCTATTTCCGGATTGTCCGGGTCGAACTCACGGTTGTTGAATGTCAGATGGGTTTCGCTGATCAGGCGGTCACGGATCCTGGCGTTGTAGTCATCGGCCAGCACCAGCTCTGAAGGCAGGGCAAAGAACGGCAAACAGATTTCAGATAAATCGCCGGCATAGTGCAGCTGGACACGCGAATCGCGGAGCCACGACTGTTGGTCGAGCAATTGCAAGACCAGCGCAAAAACCGCGCCGTTGAGAATATGTACATGTAGCTGAATCAGCTCCGAACGCTGCAGCAGGTCCAGTTGAAGGTCACCCAGTCCTGTGCCGTAAACGTGCAACACCGGGCTGTCGAGCGACAGGCTTTCGGCTTGAAGCTGCGCTTCGCGGGTGCGGTTATGGCGACTGGTCAACTGAATGCCGTTGATGCTCAGGGTCGAGCCCAGGCCTTCCACCAGATTGGCCTGCAACGGGCCCGGATCTTCAGTCAGCAAACGCTCAGCCACTGCCGGCCAGCGGCGCTGTATGACCTCGACGTTGCGCTCAAAGAACTCGCTCATGGAGCCTCGCTTTTCATTCGGGCAAAAAAATAGCGCTCAAGGTTACACCTTGAACGCTTTTTTTGTGCCTGGCTTTTAGAAGCTCAAGGACGATAGATGATCGCCGAACCCCAGGACAAACCAACACCGAAACCGCTGAGCGCCACACGCTTCCACTTGGAATCGAGCACATGTTTTTCCAGCAGCAACGGAATGCTCGACGACACGGTATTGCCGGTCTCGACCATGTCCTTGATGAACTTCTCAGGCTCACCCTCGAAACGCCGCGCCACGGCATCGACAATCGCCGCACTGCCCTGGTGAATGCAGAAGGCATCGATATCGTCAGCCGTCAGGCCCGAGTCAGCGAGCAGCTCATGCAAATGCGCCGGCACTTTGAGCAGCGCGAAGTTGAAGACCTGACGACCGTTCATGAAGAACACCCCGTCGGAAACCTTCAAGTGCGGTGCGCCGGAACCGTCGGTGCCGAACTTGGCCTTGCCCAGCTGCCAGGGGGCGTCTTCGCCCATCCAGGTGGCGGTGGCGGCATCGCCAAACAGCATGGTGGTGTTGCGGTCTTCCGGGTCGACGATCTTCGAGTACGGATCGGCGGTCACCAGCAGGCCATTCTTCAGGCCTGCAGCCTCCATGAAGCCTTTGATGGCGTAGATGCCGTAGACATAGCCGGAGCAGCCCAGGGAAATATCGAACGCAGCCACGGTCGTTGGCAGGCCCAGTTTGTCCTGAACGATGGCGGCGGTGTGCGGCAGACCTTCTTCGTCACCGTTCTGGGTGACGACGATCAGCACGTCGATGGCTTCACGCTTCAAATCAGGATTGTTGGCGAACAGCGCGTTGACTGCTTCGACACACAGGTCCGAAGTTTCTTGCCCCGCATCTTTGCGCGGCAGGAAGGCCGAACCGATCTTGCCCAGGATGAATTCTTCATCCTTTTCGAATTTTGCACCTTGTGCGTAATTGTCCACGCCGGCTACAGGAACGTAGCTCGCAATGCTCTTTATGCCAATCATTACGGCTTCCCAATAATAAACAGCCCAATACCACCGCTCGCAAGGAATCGAGGGGCGCCGACAAACAACGAATAAACGTCGCCCTCAAGGGGGTGACAGCGGGAAGAATAAAAGGCCATCACTGGGCTAAAAACAGTCCAGGCGCCATCTCCCCTTTTTATACAATACAGTGAAGATGCGCGTTATGACTCGCAGGTCACGCTATTTTGCCGAATCAGCCGCACAAGCGGTTATTCAACCAACGACCAATCCAGCGGTGTTCCGCGCTTGATGGGCTGGTGCGCACGGCGGCCCAGAAGGGTTTCAGCGTGTTTGGGGGCCAGCCCCAGGCCAGGCCGGATGGCCCGCAGATTGGCAACGGTGAAAGGCTCACCGGCGGCCATGTCCTGAGTGACGTATAGCGAACGTCGGTATACCAGAGATTTGCGCTCGGCTTCGGTCACGCCGTAATGCACCTGCCCCATGGCCTGCCAGGCGCGTTCGGTTTCGATCACCAGGCTGGCGAGTTCAGTCGGTTCCAGGGAAAAACTGGCGTCCACGCCACCGGCGGCACGGTCGAGGGTGAAGTGTTTTTCCACCACCGTAGCCCCCAGCGCTACCGCGGCGACGGACACTCCAACGCCCATCGAATGATCGGACAAACCGACTTCACAGCCAAACAGCTCCCGCAGATGAGGGATGGTGCGCACATTGCTGTTGGCGGGCGTCGCCGGGTACGTGCTGGTGCACTTGAGCAACACCAGGTCCTTGCAACCGGCCTCACGGGCGGCACGCACGGTTTCGTCGAGTTCGGCGATGCTGGCCATGCCAGTGGAGATGATCAGCGGCTTGCCGGTGGCAGCGACCCGCCGGATCAACGGTAGGTCGGTGTTTTCGAAACTGGCGATCTTGTAGGCGGGCACGTCCAAACTTTCGAGGAAGTCTACGGCGGTGTCATCGAACGGTGTGGAGAACGCCAGCATGCCCAGCTCTTTGGCCCGGGCGAAAATCGGCGCGTGCCATTCCCACGGCGTGTGGGCCTTCTCGTACAGCGCGTACAGCGAAGAACCGGCCCACAGGCTGTTGGGGTCCTTGATGAAGAACTCGCCTTCAGACAGATCCAGGGTCATGGTCTCGGCGGTATAGGTTTGCAGCTTCAAGGCGTGCGCACCGGCCTTGGCCGCGGCTTCGACGATGTGCAGCGCCACGTCCAGCGACTGGTTATGGTTGCCGCTCATCTCGGCAATGATGAACGGCGGCGCATCGGCACCAATCGAGCGGTTGCCGATCTTGAAACTGGTCATTGTTTTGGATCCTTCAATACGCGCGTGAACGCGCAAGCACTCTGAGTGAAACCAGCCTCGCGGAAAACTTTCAGCGATGCCGAATTGGCCGGCAGCACCTGAGCGGTGATGACTTCCAGCGCAGGCCAATTAGCGGTGACGAAGGCTTCGCCCCGCGCCAGCAGCGCCCTGCCCCAGCCCAGGCCGAATCGGCCTTCGAACAGATAAATCGAGACTTCGGCGCGAGCATCGTCGAGGTCATAACGCAGCACACCGACCGGGCCATCATCCGCTTCGGCGATCAATAGCAACCGCCGCGGATTGCTCAGGCTCGCGGCCAGCCAGGCCCGATGCCGTTGCCAGTCAATGACGTGCGTGTCCAGTGACCAGCGCCGAACCGCTTCGGCATTGCGCCCATCGAACAACAATTGCGCATCATCCTGAGTGGCCTGACGAACCTGCAACACCGCCCCCGCCAGCGCTGCCGCCACCCGCTGCGCCCCACGGCCATCGACCAACTGCCGCGAACGTTCGGCCAGACTCTGACGAATCCCCTGATTGCCCACGACAAAACCGATGGTCTGATGCAACTGCTCGACGCTGACCCGGTCGCGATTGCCCAGGAACACATGAGCACCCGAGGTCGCCATCACCTCGCCGTTGGCCTGCTGATTATTCGAGACCGCAATGCAGATCGTCGGCAGCCCCATGGCCGCCCGCTCCCAGCTGGTACCGCCACCGGCACCGATGAACAGGTCGGCCTCGGTCATCAGCTGGTAGAAATCGCTGACAAAACTGTGCAGGCGCCAGTTCGGACGATAGTCCACCAGACTCTGCATCTGCTCCCAGGCCGGGTTGTCGGCACCTGCCACGAAATCGACTTCCAGCTCATGGAGGTCCGCCAGCGCCAACATCGCGTGATGGGTCTGCATGGCCGCATCGAAACCGCCGAAGTTCACCAGCACGCGCCTGGCTCGAGGTTTGATCTCGATTGCCGGGCAACAGAACTCATCGCGCAGCAGGGCAAACCGTGGGCCCAGCAGGATCTGGCAACCGGGCGTCAGCAGTGAGGCATAAGCCTCTGGCGTGCCCGACAGATTTTGATTGAGCAGCAGATCGACGCTGTATTGCCGAGTGGCCAAATCGTCCACCGCCGCGATTCGCGGAGCCCAACGGCGCGCGGCGGTCTGCCAATGCTGATCGAGGCCATAGTGGTCGACGATGATCCAGTCGAAAGCCGGATGACTTTCCAATGCTTGCCCCAGCGCAGCGATGTCCGCCTGCCACGGCAGCATCGACTCGATGGCCTGCTGTGGGTCTTCATCGGGATAGCGCTCCGGCAGCGCGAAAATCTCGAAATCCTCAGCCTGCAGACTGTCCAGCCGATGCCCCGGCAACTGACGACACGCGAAGGCAACATGCGTGCCCTGCTTGCGTAACACCCTGGCCAGGGTCAGGCAACGGGCGATATGGCCGCTGCCAATAGTCGGCGACGCGTCAGCGCGGATTAGCACCCTCATTGCAGCTCACCCCCAGCCTTCAAGGCGCAATAGAGATATTCGGCACGCGTCCAGTCTTCAAGCGTGTCGATATCCTGCACCAGATGACGCGGCAGAATCACCGGCAGGCTTGCCGGCGAGAACAGCACATCGCCACGCAACCAGGCCTCGCTACGCCCCCAGTAGAACTGCCCGGCATCTTGAAAAGCTTCAGGCAAGTCCTGGGAACGGATCTCGCGAAACTCCGGGTAGAGCGAGGTCAAGGCGCCCTGCTCGTCGAGGGTCAAGGCCCGTTGCACCGGGAAGCCAAAACCGGCGACTGAAAACGTGAAAGACTTGTCCGGATGCTGCACCAGCAACTCATGCCCCTGACGCAGATAACGCGCCTGCAACAACGGCGCCGTCGCATAGACGCAGCACGCATAGTCGAACGGCGGCAATTGCTTCAAGGCATGTACGATCACTGCTGCGGTCCCGGTGAAATCGTCGGCCAGCGCCGCGGGTCGCATGAATGGCACTTGAGCCCCATTGGCCCGTGCGACCTCGGCGATCTCTTCATCGTCGGTGCTGACGATCACCTGGTCGAACAGGTTCGACGCCAGCGCCGTGCGAATCGAACGGACGATCATCGGCACGCCATCGAATGGCTTGAGGTTCTTGCGCGGGATTCGCTTGCTGCCACCGCGGGCCGGAATGATCGCAACACTGCTCAAGAGTCGGTACTCCTCAAGTTGCTATGCCTCAAGTTGCTATGCCTCAAGAATCAGTCGTCGCAATTGCTCGACCACATAATCCTGTTGTTCATCGCTCAGCAGAGGAAACAGCGGCAGGCTGATGGCCTCGGCGTAATAACGTTCGGCCTGGGGGAAATCCCCCTCGGCAAAACCCAGGTCGCGATAGTACGGCTGCAAGTGCAGAGGAATATAGTGCAGGTTCACACCCACCCCTGCCGCTCGCAAGCCTTCGAACACCTGTCGATGGCTGAGGTTGATTCGGTCGGTCTGCAAGCGCACCACATACAAATGCCAAGCCGATTCGGCCTCGGGCTGCGCACTGGGCAAGGTCAGCGGCAAGTACGCCAGTAACCGCTCATAACGCGCCGCCAGTTCACGACGACGCTCGATGAAGCCATCGAGCTTGTTCAGCTGTGACAGACCGAGGGCCGCTTGCAGGTCGGTGATGCGGTAATTAAAGCCCAGTTCCACTTGCTGGTAGTACCAGGGACCGTGGCTGGGTTCAGTCATCTGCGCAGGGTCACGGGTCATGCCGTGGCTGCGCAGGCGCTGCAAGCGCTCGGCCAGTTCCGGGCGGTTGGTCAGGACCATGCCGCCTTCGGCGCTGGTGATGATCTTCACCGGGTGGAAACTGAACACCGTCATCGCCGCAAAATCGCCGCACCCTACCGGACGTCCGGCATAAGATGCGCCGACCGCGTGGGAAGCGTCCTCGATCACCGTAAAACCATAGCGCTCGGCCAGTTCGGCGATCATGCGCATATCACAGCTCTGCCCGGAGAACGCCACCGCCACCAGCACTTTCGGCAGTGTGCCGTCTCGCTCGGCGATTTCAAGCTTCGACGCCAGGGTATAGGCGTCAAGGTTCCAGGTCAGCGGGTCGATGTCGACAAAATCAACCTCGGCGCCGCAATAGCGACCGCAATTGGCCGAGGCCAGAAAGGTGTTCGGCGTGGTCCATAACCGATCGCCCGGCCCGAGGCCGGCGGCGAGGCAGGCGATGTGCAACGCCGCAGTGGCATTGCACACCGCCACCGCGAAATCGGCCTGGCAACGCTCGGCCATGGCCTGTTCGAAACGCTCGATGGTCGGCCCCTGCGTCAGCCAGTCGGACTGCAACACGGCAACCACCGCGTCAACATCTTCCTGATCCAGGCTTTGCCGACCGTAGGGAATCATGCCGACAACTCCGCGTGCAGATCAGCGATCTGGCCGACCGACAGGAAGTGCGGGTTGGTGTCGGAGCGGTACTCGAAATCTTCGCTCACCGGCCGGCCCTGCTCGCCCAGTTTGTCGACGGCAAAATCCACGTCGACGCTAGTGAAGCGAATCGACGGCTGAATGGTGTAGTGATCATCGAACTCCAGGGTCATGCGCGCGTCGTCCAGCGGCACCATCAGTTCATGGAGCTTTTCCCCCGGACGGATGCCGACGTTTTTGTGCGGCAAATGTCCAGCCATGCCCAGCGCCAGATCGACGATGCGAATCGACGGGATCTTCGGCACAAACACTTCACCGCCGTGCATGCGGGCAAAGCTGTCGAGCACAAACTTCACACCGTGATCGAGAGTGATCCAGAAACGCGTCATGCGCTCATCGGTGATCGGCAGCTCTTTGGCGCCCTCGGCAATCAGTTTGCTGAAGAACGGCACCACCGAACCCCGCGAGCCAGCCACGTTGCCGTAGCGCACCACGGCAAAACGAGTCTGCTGTTCGCCAGCAATGTTGTTGGCCGCCACGAACAGTTTGTCCGACAGCAGCTTGGTCGCGCCGTACAGGTTGATCGGGCTGGCTGCCTTGTCGGTAGACAGTGCGACGACTTTTTTCACGCCGTTGTCGATGGCCGCGGCAATGATGTTTTCCGCGCCGTTGACGTTAGTGCGGATGCATTCTGTGGGGTTGTATTCCGCCGCTGGCACTTGCTTGAGGGCCGCGGCATGCACCACGTAATCGATGCCGCGCATGGCCTGACGCAAACGCTCGGCATCGCGCACATCACCAATGAAGTAACGCATGCACGGCGCGTTGAACGTCTGCTGCATCTCATACTGCTTGAGCTCATCGCGGGAGAACACCACCACCCGCTTGGGCTGGTATTGCTCCAGCAAGCGGCGAATGAAGTTGCGCCCGAACGAGCCGGTGCCGCCAGAGATGAAAATCGATTTACCGTTGAACATGCCTTGAGTCCTTTTACCTGTCAGCCAGGCTTATGCGAGCAACTGCGCCCAGTTCACGCTGGTCGGTTTGCTGAGAGTAAAGCCCTTGCCGGTCAAGGCCAGGTTCTGGTTGTAGGCTGAATCCTGTTCGAAGCGCGATTGCCACTTGTCGCGCAGAGCGGCTGCCGCCTGCGGGTGATCCGGCAACGTGCCGGGGTGGGCGATTTGCACTTGCGGCGTCCATACGGTCAGTAACCCGGCATCGGCGACTTTCAGGCAAAAGTCGACATCGGCATACGCTTGCTCGAAATGATCTTCATCCAGCCCGCCCAGTGCGTCGAACACTTCTTTGCGCACCATCAGACAAGCGTCGGAAACCGCCGAATAATTCTGCTCGACCAGCAGCCGATGCATGTAACCCGGTGCGTCTTTTTTCTCGCCGATGAACGCAGAAGCCACGCCATCGTTCAGCCCCAGAATCAGACCGGCGCCGGTCACGCTGCCTTCGCGATCAACCAGTTTGGCACCCACCACACCCACTTCAGGACGCTGAGCCTGGTTGAGCAAGGCTTCGATCCAATTGGCATTGACCACCTCGGCGTCCTCCGCGAGCAGTATCAGATACTCACCTTGCGCCTGCGCAACGGCCTGGTTGAGCAGTGCAGACGGGCTCAGGCGCTGCTCGTTCTTGATCAGGCGAATCCGCCCGCGGCCGTTTTGCTCCAGACTGTCGAGCCACGTCAGCAGATCGGCTGACTGACTGTGATTGTCGGCGATGATAATTTCGTTGTTCTGATAGCGCGTGCGCTGCAATACGCTCACCAGGCAGCGTTGCAATTGCTCCTGATTGCCTTCGCTGCGCACGATGATCGACACTTTCGGACGCTGCGCGTGGCGGTAGTCGACCCGCAAGCCACCGAATGCCTCGGCACTGACCTGCGCCTGATAGCCACGGGTTGCCAGGTGGCGTACCAGGGCCTGACGTTGGTGATCGTTCGGCGCCGACTCCACCGCCGGAGTGATGAGCAATGGCTCAGCCAAATGCGCCAACCCCGTCAACCCGCCAGCTTCGATCAGGCGCAGCAGCAGGTCGAATTCCAATGCATCGCTGAACTCGCGGGCATAACCACCGACATCCACCAGCACCTCGCGTCGGATCAGCCAATGCCGGGCGGTCAACGCTGGCAGGCTTTGCAGCAGGTCGAGGTTGAAGGCCGGGCGGAAAACTTCGGTCAGCGTGCCATTACTGCGACGATGAATCTCATCCATCGCCACTGCACGGCAACCTTCGGCGTTCTGCAACTCAAGGCTGGCGCGCAACAAGCCAGCAGCGGTGAACTCATCACCGGCCTCGGCCAACAGCAGCCAATCCGAGGTTGAGCGCTGGGCAATCTGGTTCAGTTTATCGACGTAGTTGCTGGCGCTGACCTTTACAAAATGCACGGTATTTTGTTCGGTGGTGACGTCAGGCAAATCACCCGTGGTGAAGACCACCACCTTGAAGGCGCGGAAAGCGCTTTCCATCAGACTGTCGAAGGTGACCTGCAACTTGTCCATGTCGGCTTCAAGGTCCAGCAACAGAATGCCGAACTGAGGTCCACCCTCGTTGGCCGCCAGGTGTTGATTGATTTTCCGTACCGCGGTGTCGTTCGGCTGGCGTGCCTGCAACCAGTTCAACAGACGGCCGGAGGGCATGCTGCCCAGCAACTCACGGCTGTCGTAGGTCGGTAGGCTGCCGAGGCGGGTAATCCAGTCCGTCAATATTTTCGCATCGGCGCTCTCGCCCAGGTCCAGCAGCTGCTGCACCAATTTTTGCACGACCCTACGGTTGAAAGCGCCCAACTGCACGGCATGCAGCAAACGGTTCTGGATGGTCTCGGGCGTGTCATTGGAATAGGTGCGCTGCAACGTATGCTGCTGCAGTAACGCACCTTCCATTTCTTCCAGTTGCAAGCGTCCGGCAGGCATCGCATGGAGCAGAAATTCGCATTCGGTCAGTTGATCAAAAAACGCCTGGTTGTAGAACGGCATCTCGACATACTGCTGAGGCCCGAATGCGCGTTTCGGGCCGATGGTGGGATCTTTCCAGTAGGACTCGAAGATCGGCTCAATCGTCAAGGCATTGCGCGCGGCCAGGCTATCAGCCAGCGCCTGGAAACTTTGCAGGGCGAACTCGGCGGTCTGCGTCTGATTCAGGCCACTGATGCCGGTCGGCAGCGTGGCGAGGAAACCGGCAAAACGCTCACGCTCAGCGACTGAGCGGGCGTCTTTGAAACTCAGGACGTGAATGATTTCGGTATTGTGATCCGAACGGCCGTAGTTGACCTCCCGCACCACATAAGGCTTTGGCAGAATCCGCGCCTTGGCCCGCGCGAGCATGTAATACACATGGCCGATTTCCTGCCACTCGAAAATCGTGCCCTCCGGCATGGCCGCGTACCAGTCCCGCAACAGCGAAGTACGATGCACCGCATAGAACGGCGGGATGTACTGGCCCATGTAGTCGAGCACACGATCCTGCGCGCGCTCGGCGCTGTAATCCTCTTTTACCTTCTTGTCGCGACGGTAGTACTGCACATAGTTGGAGTGCGTCAGGTACATCAGGCAGTAGCCGTGGCACATACCGTAATCGGGGTTGGCCTCGAGGAAGTTCACCGATTCGGTCAATGCATCGTGCAGCAGGAAGTCATCGTCGGAAGCCAACACCATGTACGGCGTGGTGACTTGGCTGACGCCATACGCGAGTTTTTGCTGAAACCCCGTATAGGTGAACTGCGACAAATGGCGATAATCGACCGACGGAAAGTCGGTTGCGATGCGCTCATCGCCCTGCACGGACGAATCCAGCACCAGCACCTTGGCGGAGTAACTGCTGTAGTACTGCAAGGCGCGTCGCAGGAACGCCCTGCGGTTGTGGGTGATGACCACCACCGTGAACAGCTCGTTCAGCGGTGTCACGTTGGTTTGAGTGCTGCTTTGAACCTGCATCTTTCTATCCCCACAACCGGCCAATCGCCAAGAACCTGAAACCACTTTTGATTAACGAACGCGACGCAGATAGCCGTCCGGCGCTACGGTGATCAGCAGCTTGTTTTGCAGTTGCTGGTCAATTTCGAAGTCCTTGTTCTCTTCCAGGTACTTCCATACCGCAGTCTTCGGGTTGTCGCCCGGGCCCCATGGACGATCCGGAAAGAAGTCGGCCGGCATGTCTTCGACCACGGTGTCCATCACCACGCAGTAGCTGTCCACCGAGACCAATGGCGCATACAGACGCAGCTCTTCGAGCACGTGATCGTGGGTGTGGTTGGAATCCAGCACCAGAATGACTTTCTTGCCTTCAGCGGCAGCGCGCACTTTGGCGGCGATGGCCAGGTCGATGCTCGAACCTTCGATCATCGAAATACGCTTGCTCATCGGGTGGCTTTCGATGGCTTCACGGTTGTGCGGGCGAATGTCGAGGTCGATGCCCAGCACTTCGCCGTGGCCTTGCAGCTCCAGCAACGATGCGTAGTAAATGATCGAACCGCCGTGGGCAATGCCGCACTCGATGACCAGATCCGGTTTGACCTGCCAGATGATTTCCTGCATCGCCATCATGTCTTGCGGCAGCTGGATGATCGGACGGCCCATCCACGAGAAGTGGTAGCTGTATTTGTGCTTGGCCGATTCGTTGAAGAAATCCCGGGCCAGGCCGGTGAGTTTCTGGTCATCGCCTTGGCGGGCGATTTCTGCCTGGCATTCAGCTTCGAAGGCTTTATTGATGGTGTTATCGGTCATTTTAGAATCTCAATAGTCACTGGAACGAAGCGCTGTCGACGGCGTGATAGACGTAGCGTCCACCAGTCATCCGCTTGATTTCTTCGAGGTAGTTGGAGTTCATCACAAACAGGTTGGCGCCTTCGGGCAACGCATCCATGGCCTCTTGGGGCGAGGACACCCGCGCGCCGCTCAGGGGCAGATATCGGCCCTGTTTGGCCGGGTTGATATCCACCACGCGATCCACCGCCACGCCCGCTCGTTGCAGGAACAGCGAATAAATCACGCCTTTGGACGAGGCGCCCCAGATCGCCGAACCCTGCTCGGGCGCGGCCTGGATGATCTGCACGGCGCGGTCGAGGCTGGCGGTGAAACCTTCCGGCAGCGTCAGGCGCGGCACCGGTTGTTCCGGGGTCCGGCGCAACGTGGACAGGTCGGCGACGATGTACAGATACTGGCCACCGAACAGGTGACCGGCCTCATGCACCGTGCCGAACATCCGGCGCAGGTCATCGAGGCGGAAATAATTGACGTGTTCGTAGAACAGGTCGAACCAGGCACGGTGTTCGAGAATCCAGTCGAAACACGGCACTTCGATGTAGATCTGCCCGCCCTGATTGGCCTCGGCCATCTCGGCGAGAAAACTCACCGGGTTCTGGATATGCTCCAGTACATGCCGCAGCACGATGGCGTCCGCCGACAGGCCCAGGCCACGAGTGAACGGTGCTTTGATCACATCGCCGTTGTCGCCTTCGTAGGCCGGATCAATGCCGGTGATGGCGTAACCCAGACCTTTGAGAAGCTCAAGAAAGTAGCCTTTGCCGCAGCCGACTTCGATCAGTTCCTGACCCTTGAAGTGGCGGGCAATGATCCCTTCGACATCGCTCAGGTGTTTCTGGAACTGGCCAGAATGCGCCTGCTCGTTCTGATAGTCGGCGTCGTAGCTGAGCTTGTCGGCATCGAAGGCCTGATTGAAGATCAGCCCGCTCGCCTCGTCCTGCACCAACAGCATGTCGGCGCTGGCCGAAGCCCTGGCCGACTCCGGGTCGGCAAAGGTACGGTTCTGCAACACCGGCAGGTCGGCGACCCGATACAACTCATGCCTCATGCTCTGCTCCCAGTAGCTGTTGCAAGCGGTCCGCCACGCCCCAGAACGCCATCGGTTCATGGGTCGGGTAAGGGTAATGGCCCAGGTTCAAAGTGATCGATGCGCCGCGTTCACGCAGCCGTTGTTCGACCAGCGCCCTGACCGATATCGGTTGGCCGCTGCAGCAATTGATCACGCCATCAAATTCGCGCTGTTGCAGGATCGCGGCGAGGTAACCGGCCGCCGTTTCAATCGACAGGTAATCGCGCAGCTGTTCGCCGGCGGACATGTTGAAGACGTGGTCTCCCGCCTCGATTGCCCGGTCCAGCGCTGCGAGCAAACTGTTCGGGTTCTGCCCTTCCCCGTGCAGGTAAAACAGCCGCGCCCATTGCAGGGTGAACGGTTGAACCTGCTGCAGATTTTCGAGGAACAGCCGTAGCGTGTTCTTCGCCAACCCGTAAGGGTTACTCGGCCGCGCCTCGGTCTGCTCGCTGAGCGGTCCGCTTTGCAGGCCATATTCAAAACAGGTGCCCGTCACCAACACCTGCGACACGCCCGCCTCGACCGCCCCCTTGATGAACCGGTAATCGGCCATCAAGTTATGCTCGAAATGGAACAGCGCCTGATAGTTCGGCAACCCCGGCCACGCCAGATGCGCCAGGGCGTCGATGCCATCGGTCAGCGCTGCGATGTTCAGGTCGGCGGCGTGAATATCTGCCGCGATGAACTCCACGGCATTGATCCACGGCAAACTCGCAGCGGCTTCGGCGTTACGCGCCACGGCCCGGACTTCACAGCCACGCGCGAGCAAGGCTTCGACCAAATGGCGGCCGACGAACCCCGTGGCACCGGTCACGAGCACTTTCACAGCACGGTCAACTCAGGCACGGCGATCACGAAGCGGCCATCCCACTGCCGTACTTGCGCCAGTTGCTGACTGACTTCGTGCAACAGATTCCATGGCAGAACCAGGATGTAATCGGGTTTCTCCAGATCGATCTGCGCCGGCGAAACGATTGGAATACGACTGCCCGGCAGGTACTTGCCCTGTTTATGCGGATTGGCATCGGCAACCCAGGCCAGCAGGTCCGGTTTGACCCCGGCGTAGTTGAGCAACGTGTTGCCCTTGGCCGCCGCGCCATAACCGACCACGCGCTTGCCGTCGGCCTTGGCCTGCAGCAGGAAACGCAGCAGTTCGTGCTTGATACGTTCAGCCGCTGGCGCCAGGGTCGCGTAGTACTCGGGCGTCTTCACCCCCGCGTCCAGTTCAGCCTGCAACTGATGTTGCACAGTTGGTTGGACGGCGCGGCGTTCACCGTCCTTGCGCTGCACGAACACCCGCAGCGATCCGCCATGAGTCGTCAGCTGGCTGACGTCGAACACCTCCAGCCCATTGCGCTCGCACAGAGTCTGCACGGCGGTCAGGGACAGATAGGAATAGTGCTCGTGATACAGCGTGTCGAACTGCTGCCCCGCCATCAGCGTCAGCAGTTGCGGAAACTCAAACGTCGCCACGCCTGTCGGCTTGAGCAAGGTGGCGAAACCACCGAGGAAATCATTGATGTCCGGCACATGGGCGAGCACGTTGTTGGCGGCCATCAGGTCGGCGGCCCAGCCTTCGCTGTTCAGCTGCGCGGCGGTGTCGCGACCGAAGAACAGCTCACGAATCTGCAGGCCTTTTTCCCGCGCCGCCTGCGCGGTACTGCGGGTTGGCTCAACGCCCAGGCAAGGGATGCCGCGCCCCGCCACGTACTGCAACAGGTAACCATCATTGGCGGCGATTTCCACCACGCGGCTGTCGGCGGTCAGGCCGAAGCGTTCGACCATCTCGGCGACATAGCGCTCGGCGTGGGCCAGCCAGGTGCTGGAGAACGAACTGAAATAGGCGTACTCGGCGTCGAACAGACTGTCGGCGCGGGTGTAATCCACGGTTTGCACCAGCCAGCACTGCTGACACACAGCGACCTTCAGCGGCACCCATTGCTCGGCTTGTTCCAGGCGATCCGCATGCACGTAGGCATTGGACGGCGGCGAGGTTCCGAGATCGATCAGCGGCAGGCTCAGCGGTGCAGCGCAACCACGGCAATTCATACACGCACTCCAGCGAAGTGTTCATCGAGCAAAGGATGGCTGGAATCCCTGGCCGACAGATTATTGACAGGCAGCGGCCAGGCGATGGCCAGCCGTGGATCGTTCACGCTCAAACCGCCCTCGTGCGCAGGCGTGTAATCGTTGCTGTGCAGGTAGAGCAATTCGGCGTCGTCGGTGAGGGTCTGGAAACCATGGGCGAACCCGGCCGGGATCAGCAGACTGCGACCGTCGCCGGCCTGCAGGTGTTCGGCGTGCCAGTGCAGAAAGGTTTCGGAGTCAGGGCGCAAGTCCACCGCCACATCCCAGACCTCGCCACGCAGGCAGGTAATCAACTTGGCTTCCGGCGCATTGGAATTCTGATAATGCAGGCCGCGCACACTGCCCCGCTCGCGAGTGCAGGAATGATTGATCTGGCGGATATGAAACGTCTGGCCGAAGGCGCTCAGGCTGCCTTCGCAGAACAGCCGCGAGAAGTGCCCACGATCATCTTCGACGCGTTTGTGCTGCACGCTGAACAGACCGGCCAGTGGCAAGGCTTTCAACAGGAATTCGCTCACAGCGCGCCTCGGTACAGGTTCAACTGGTTCAGGGTGACTTCACGCATGTCATCGCCGTTCTGCCATGCCAGGTGCCAATCGAGGGTCTGGGTCAGGCACTGCTGTAACGACCAGCGCGGTTGCCAGGCCAACAGTTGACGGGCGCGACTGCTGTCCAGACGCAACAGACCGGCCTCATGCAAATCAGTGGGTTCGATGCGCAAGCCGCGCGCTTGCGGCCAGCGGCTGGCGAGCAACTCGACCACTTCACCGACGCTGCACATGTCCGCTTCGCTCGGGCCAAAGTTCCACGCACCGGCAAACTCCGGGCCTTGCTCGTAGAGGCCGGCGGCCAATTGCAGGTAACCGGCCAATGGTTCAAGCGCGTGCTGCCATGGGCGTACTGCCTGCGGGTAGCGTAATGTCACCGGCTCATCCGCCGACCAGGCTTTGAGCACATCGGGAATCAGGCGCTCAGGCGCAAAGTCGCCACCGCCCAGCACGTTGCCGGCACGCGCGGTGGCCAACGCCAAGCCATGCTCGGCGTACTTGTCGGCCGGGAAAAACGATGCGGCGTAAGACTGCGCCAACAATTCGCAGCAAGCCTTGCTGCTGCTGTAAGGATCATGGCCGCCGAGGGCTTCGTTCTCGCGGTACGGCCACAGCCATTCCTTGTTGGCGTAGACCTTGTCAGTGGTCACCAGCACACAGGCACGCACGCCGCCGACCTGGCGGATCGCTTCAAGCAGATTGAGCGTGCCCATGACGTTGCTGGAATAGGTGCCAAGCGGATCGCGATAGCCTTCGCGCACCAGCGGTTGAGCCGCCAGGTGCAGAACGATTTCCGGCTGGGTTTCGGCGATCAATTCCAGTAAGGCACCGAGATCACGCAGGTCACCGCGCTGATCATTGATGCCCTCGTGCACGCGGGCCAGTTCGAACAGGCTCGGCTCGGTGGATGGATCAAGCGAAAACCCGCTGACCTCGGCACCGAGGCTTTGCAGCCACAACGTCAACCAGCTGCCTTTGAAACCGGTGTGGCCGGTCAGCAGAACACGTTTGCCGCGCCAGAATTGCGAGCTCAGTCCCATTGCTTCCATGGGGCCTCCCCGCTCTGCCACAACGCTTCGAGGTGGTTCTTGTCGCGCAGGGTGTCCATCGGATGCCAGAAACCTTCGTGCTCGAAGGCCTTCAACTGTTCATCCTGGGCCAGACGCGCCAAGGGCTCGGCTTCCCAAGTGGTTTCGTCACCGCCGATGTATGACAGCACTTTCGGCGAAAGCACAAAGAAACCGCCATTGATCCAGCCACCGTCGCCACGGGGTTTCTCGGTAAAACCAAGCACCTGATCGCCGTGACGCTCCAGGGCACCGTAACGGCCCGGCGGTTGTACGGCGGTGACGGTCGCCAGACGACCGTGGGCGCTGTGGTAGTCCACCAGTTGACGGATATTGATATCGGAGACGCCGTCGCCATAGGTGAAGCAGAACGCCTCTTCGTCCTTGAGGTAACGGCCGGCGCGCAACAAGCGGCCACCGGTCATGGTTTCCTCGCCGGTGTCGATGAGCGTGACGCTCCACGGTTCGCTGTAGTTCTGGTGTACGTCCATGCGGTTGTTGCGCATGTCGAAGGTGACGTCGGAGGTGTGCAGGAAGTAATTGGCGAAGAAGTCCTTGATCGCATAGCCCTTGTAGCCAAGGCAGATCACGAAATCATGAATCCCATGGGCAGAGTACTGTTTCATGATGTGCCAAAGAATTGGCTTGCCGCCGATCTCGATCATCGGCTTGGGCTTGAGGTGCGACTCTTCGCTGATGCGCGTGCCCAGGCCACCCGCCAGAATTACTGCCTTCATCGTCTCCCCTCTTGTTCTTCACAGAGCTCGGCCAAGCTATTTCAGGCTTTTGCGGGCTGTCTGGCTAAAACGCTCTGCCGTGTCAGACGCTGGCGTACCGGCCGCAAGCGCTCGTTTTATGGCGATATGAGGGGGACTTGCAGGAAACGCGCCAGCTCATGAGTCCAGATAGAAGGCACAAAAAAGGGACGAATCCGGATCATAAAGACCGGGTTCGCCCCCAAGGATAAAGCGGACACCTTCAATCCCGTTGCAGGAGAGAAGGCGCCTGATTCAGGTATCAGCCGAACATGGCAAACGCATCACTGTTGGCCGGCAGGCTGAAGAGCTGTCCATCCGCCGTCTGGATTTGCTCGATGGTATCGGAGCCGGCGAACCAGTCCTTGAGCTGTACACCTTCCTGCGGAACCTGCCCTGCACTAACACTCGATCGGTGCAGGTAAAGATCATCACCGACACGATCAATCAGTAACTCGGCACTGCTGATGTACGACAGCACAATCTTGTCGAGGCGGCTGGCGCCGTCATCCTGAATTGTCACCAATGCCGAGGTGTTGACGTTGTAGGTATCGTCACCCTCGCCACCAAAGGCGGACCCGCTGGCTTGCAGCACCAATTTGTCATCACCCACACCACCAAACAGCGAAAAGCCCAAGCCCGTGCCGGTCAACAAATCGTTGCCGTCACCACCATCGGCCATGCCGTGAACTACCGTGATGACGTCGCCTCCCGCTTCACCATAAGCCTGGCTGCCCTCGTCGTTGGCAGCGGTGACGATGGTGTCGTTGCCATTGCCACCATACAAGGTGTCAGCCTGCGGCCCATTGATCAGACCATCCAGCGTGAATGGTCCGATCTGGGACACCAGCCCGCCGTAGAGGTAATCGTTGCCGTCGCCACCATAGATGACGTCGTTACCCAACCCACCTTCAAGGTAGTTGACGTTGGCATCACCGGTCAGGGTGTCATTGAAGTGGCTGCCCACTACTCGCTCGATGTTGCGCAATACATCGCCTTGCGCATCGCCGCCCTGATTGACGCCCGTCAACAGGTTGATGTTCACGGCGCTGGTACTGGTGATGTACCAGGCACTGTCCAGACCTTCGCGCCCATCGATCACATCCGCACCGGCACCACCGATCAAAATGTCGACGCCGGTCGATCCGGACAACGTGTCGCCAAAGTTGCTGCCCTGGAATATCTCGATCCCGGTGTAGGTATCACCAGCAGCGTCGCCGGTGTTGGCTTTGGTTTTCAGGTCGATGTTCACGGCACTGTCGGATTGCTCATAGGTGACCAGATCCTGGCCGCCTGCACCATCCAGACCCATCGCAGTGGTACCGCCATAGAAGGTGTCGTTGTAGTTCGACCCCCTGATCACTTCAATTGCGGTGAAGGTGTCGCCTGCCGCGATCCCGGAATGCACACCCGTCTTCAGGTTGATACTCACCGCCACGGTACTGTCGAGATAACCCGCAGTGTCGAGGCCGGCTCCACCGATAAACTGGTCGGCCCCCGCGCCGCCGTACAGGGTGTCGTTGCCCGAGCCACCGGTGATGATGTTGTCGCCAGCATTACCCCAACCGGTGAACGCGCCAGTGCCGACGAAGGTCAGGCGCTCGATGTTGGCTGCCATATACGTGTGGCTGGGATTGACCAACGACACACGCATTTCATCGTTGCCGCCACCGGCTTGCTCGACGATGGTCGGCGTGGCGCTGCTGTTGATGTAGTAGATATCATCGCCGGCACCGCCTTCCAGCCTGATCGCAGGTGCAGTGTGATCCGGATCGACGGTGAACGTGTCGTTGTATGCCGAGCCGATGACGTTCTCGATATTGGCCAGGGTGCTGCCTTCGGCATCCCCTCCTGTACCAGCGATGCCTGTGCCAAAGCGAACCTCAACGTTTACCGCGGCAGCCGACGCCGAGTAATCGACCGTATCGGTACCGACCCCGCCATCAAAGTCCATGCCCCAGCCATCGCCGACAAAGGTGTCGTTGAAGCTGGAGCCCTTGATCGCTTCGATGTCGGTGAAAGTGTCACCCGCCGCGATCCCCGAATACACACCGGTCTTCAGGTTGATGCTCACCGCCACTTTGCTGTCGGTATAGCCGACGGTGTCATAACCGGCACCACCGATGAACTGGTCGGCGCCCGCGCCACCGTACAGCGTGTCGTTACCCGAAGCGCCGGTGATGATGTTCTCACTGGCGTTGCCCCAACCGGTAAACGCGGCAGTGCCGACATAGGTCAGACGCTCGATATTCTCCGCCATGTAGGTATTGTTGGGGTTGATCACCGACACACGCACTTCGTCATTGCCACCACCGGCCAGTTCGACGATGGACGCTGTAGCGCCGTTGTTGATGTAGTAGATATCGTCGCCGGCACCACCTTCCAGCCTGATCGTGGGTGCAGTGTGATCCGGGCCGACGGCGAACGTGTCATTGAACGCCGAACCGATGACGGTTTCGATGCTGGTCAGGGTGCTGCCTGCGGCATCGCCACCGGTACCGACCATGCCCGTACCAAAACGGACCTCAACGTTTACTCCGGCGGCCGACGTCGAGTAGTCGACCGTATCGGTGCCGACTCCGCCGTCGAAGTCGATGCCCCGGCCATCGCCGACAAAGGTGTCGTTGTAGTTCGAACCCTTGATCGCCTCGATGTCGGTGTAGGTATCACCCGCCGCAATGCCGGTATTCACGCCGGTTTTCAGATTGACCGTCACGCCGACCGTACTGTCGGTGTAACCCACGGTGTCCAGCCCGGCACCGCCGATGAACTGGTCGGCACCCGCACCACCGTACAGCGTGTCGTTGCCAGAACCGCCGGTGATGATGTTGTCGCTGGCATTACCATAACCGATGAAGGTCTGGCTGCCGGTATAGGTCAAGCGCTCGATGTTCGCCGCCAGGACCGTGCCGCTGGGGTTGATCACCGACACGCGCACTTCGTCATTGCCACCACCGGCCAGTTCGACGATGGACGCTGTAGCGCCGTTGTTGATGTAGTAGATATCGTCGCCGGCACCACCTTCCAGCCTGATCGTGGGTGCAGTGTGATCCGGACCGACGGCGAACGTGTCATTGAACGCCGAACCGATGACGGTTTCGATGCTGGTCAGGGTGCTGCCTGCGGCATCGCCACCGGTACCGACCATGCCCGTACCAAAACGGACCTCAACGTTTACTCCGGCGGCCGACGTCGAGTAGTCGACCGTATCGGTGCCGACTCCGCCGTCGAAGTCGATGCCCCGGCCATCGCCGACAAAGGTGTCGTTGTAGTTCGAACCCTTGATCGCCTCGATGTCGGTGTAGGTATCACCCGCCGCAATGCCGGTATTCGCACCGGTTTTCAGATTGACCGTCACGCCGGCCGTACTGTCGGTGTAACTCACGGTGTCCAGCCCGGCACCGCCGATGAACTGGTCGGCGCCCGCGCCACCGTACAGCATGTCGTTGCCCGAGCCACCGGTGATGATGTTGTCGCTGGCGTTGCCATAACCAGTGAAGGCCTGGCTGCCGGTATAGGTCAAACGTTCTATGTTCGCCGCCAGGACGGTGCCGACAGGATTGATCACCGACACACGCACTTCGTCATTGCCGCCACCGGCCAGTTCGACGATGGTCGCTGTAGCAGCGTTGTTGATGTAGTAGATATCGTCGCCGGCACCGCCTTCCAGCCTGATCGTGGGTGCAGTGTGATCCGGGCCGACGGCGAACGTGTCATTGAACGCCGAACCGATGACGGTTTCGATGCTGGTCAGGGTGCTGCCTGCGGCATCGCCACCGGTACCGACCATGCCCGTACCAAAACGGACCTCAACGTTTACTCCGGCGGCCGACATCGAGTAATCGACTGTATCGCTACCGACCCCGCCGTCGAAGTCTATGCCCCGGCTATCGCCGACAAAGGTGTCGTTGTAGTTCGAACCCTTGATCGCCTCGATGTCGGTGTAGGTATCACCCGCCGCAATGCCGGTATTCACGCCGGTTTTCAGATTGATCGTCACGCCGACCGTACTGTCGGTGTAACCCACGGTGTCCAGCCCGGAACCGCCGATGAACTGGTCGGCGCCCGCGCCACCGTACAGCATGTCGTTGCCCGAACCGCCAGTGATGATGTTGTCGCTGGCGTTGCCATAACCGATGAAGGCCTCGCTGCCGGTATAGGTCAAACGCTCGATATTCGCCGCCAGGACGGTGCCGACGGGGTTGATCACCGACACACGCACTTCGTCATTGCCGCCACCGGCCAGTTCGACGATGGTCGCTGTAGCAGCGTTGTTGATGTAGTAGATATCGTCGCCGGCACCGCCTTCCAGCCTGATCGCGGGTGCAGTGTGATCCGGGCCGACGGCGAACGTATCATTGAACGCCGAACCGATGACGGTTTCGATGCTGGTCAGGGTATCTCCCTCCGCATCGCCACCGGTGCCGGCCATGCCCGTGCCAAAACGGACCTCAACGTTTACTCCGGCGGCCGACGTCGAGTAATCGACCGTATCAGTACCGGTGCCGCCATCCAGCTTGTCCGCACCGGCATTCCCCATGATCACATCATTGCCACCCAGCGCATTGATCTCGTCATCCCCACTGGTACCTGTCAGCGTATCCACGCCATTTGTCCCGTTTATCACTGCCATTTCGACTTCTTCCTTGCCATGTTGTTAAACCAGATACCTTTCCCGTAGCGATGTTTAAACCCGCGTCGCAGAAGGGTCTTTCATATAAACGAAGCTGTGGAGCCTTTATCGACCCAAACCAATCCCGGCTTGAGCCGGCTACAACAAAAATTCGTGGTGTGTTCGACACAAACAAAACAGGCGGCCCAAGGCCGCCTGCAGGTGTACTTCCATGCTCGATCAGTTTGGCAACCAGCCCTCGGCCCAATAGTTGAGGTTGTTGCCCTTGAGCATGTAATCGCGCAGCACTTCCTCACGCAGTGCATCGCCCATGCGGTAGCTCGCATCAGGGTCGGACAGGTGCATGCGGATTGCCTCAAGCCATTCCTCGGTGCTGTTGCTCACGACTTTGGTGCAGGGCAGATAGCCGCGATAGGCTTCAGTGTCGGTGCAAATCACCGGGTAACCGCAGGCACCGTACTCCAGCAGACGCAGGTTGCTCTTGCAGTCGTTGAAGATGTGAAACTCCAGCGGTGCCAGCGCCAGGTCGAGGTTCAGGCTGGCCAGTTTGGCCGGATAAGCCTGCAAGCCGATGCTTGGATGGAACTCATGGACAAACGGGCGCAAAGCCGGCGGACACATGCCGAAGAACACCCATTCGACTTCGTTGGCCAGCAGGCGCACCACGTCCGCAATGATTGCCAGGTCTCCATCATGACTCGTCCCGCCACCCCAACCCACGCGTGGTTTGCGAGAGGTGCGGCGCTGACTGGTGAGCCCGCTCCAGAGATGCGGCGCCAGCATGTTTGGGACCACCCGGATATCGTGATGCATGTCCCGCAATGCGTCGGCCAAAGGCTGGGTCGAGACCACAACCCGATCACACAACCCTATGCCACGGCGCACTATTTTATCGACCCCGACCTCGGCCTTACGCAAGTGCGCGTTCTTTTTCGGAACATCAATTACATAATCGTCAAGTTCGAAGATGCGCAAAGCATGCGAGCAGTTTTTGACTCGTTCAACCTCATCGACCGCATTCTGGCTATAGCGTCCCTGCAACACGATCACGTCGGGAGAGTACCGCTCAAGGTCAATGTCTGTCGGTGTGTGATAACTCAAGTGTCCCACTACGCGCCCGGCCGCCTCCAACTCAAGGAACGGCTGAGCGACCCGGTAATGGCCCACTGCGGTGGTATTGATTGGAATCGCCAGGATTTTGGGCAAAAGTTGACGCGAAAACGGATCCCAGCAATCCTTGAATCCCGGTTCCAGACTGAAGTTGCTGGTACCCAGACTCAGATTGGGGTTGTAGGCCGGATCTCTGGCTATCACCGGCAACCATCGCTGGTAAAAACTTTTTTGCTCGGCCTGCAACACCCTGGGAGCGGGATTGAAGGCAGAGGATGACACCACTCGCATCAATTCGGCGTAGGGAGTCCACACCACCAGGTATCCGTTTTGCTTAACACGCAGGCAGAAGTCAGCGCCGTTGAGTGCTTGCCCCAGATTTTGCTCGTCCAGGCCATGCAACTCGTCAAAAACCTTCTTGCGCACAAGCAGGCAATCGATGCCCACGGCACTGAAGTTCTGCACCGTCTGCTGGCGCTGCATGTAACCCGGCGTGTTGAGCGGCTCGCCACGATTGGGAACACCGACGGCCCCCCGTAACCCCAGTACCTGGGCCGTTCCCTCGATACGTCCTTGCGGACTCACCAGCCGACCGCCGACCACGCCGACTTCCGGACGCTGAGCGTGATTGAGCAACTCGTCGAGCCAATCAGGACTCACAACGACACTGTAGGGACTGAGAAACAACAGGTAATCGCCATGGGCGTGGCCAGCAGCGAGGTTCTGCACGGCCGCCAGATTGTCGCCATGATCACAGCGCAACACCCGAAGTTTGTCACTGCCCATTTGCTCCATGGCCGACAGCCAGTTACGGGCATCAACGGCAGTGCTGCCATTGTCGACAATGAGAACTTCATAGCGTTGGCAGGCGGTTTTCTCCAACAGACTTTCGACGCAACGCTCCAGGGAACTCAGTTCGTCGCGGGTCACAATGATGATCGAGACCATGGCCGGCTCATCATGCAGATAATCCACACGATTGATCATCGGCTGGCTGCCGGCGCGAATTCGGTGCGGTGCGCCGAGCCGCTGCAGATGCGCGCCCAGCACGCGAGGGCTCTGCTCGATAATCTGCGGCTGCGTGAGCCACTGGGATAGACACAGAGCGGACTCCACGAGCACTTCAGCGATGTGCCCGATCGCGTGCGGCCCGTTACTCTCCACCAGTCGCCAGACCAGATCATGCACACCCAGCTCGCCAAAACCGTCTTGCATGCCACCCAGCTCGATCAACCGCTGCCGCTGAAGGGCCAGCACGCGGCCGACATAGGGATAGCTGCGCATCAGATCCAGGTTGAAGTCCGGCTTGAACACTGGCTCGACCGAGACGTCATCACGCAATCCGCCCTCGTCACTGTAGAGGCAGCGCACATCAGGCATTTCCACCATGCGCTCCGCCAGCAACAGCAAAGCCAGTTCATTCAAGCGGTCACCCGCGCGAACCAGATAGATCCAGTCTGCATTATCCAACCGAGCTAGCAGGCGATTGAACTGGGCAACCGGCTCATCATCCAGGCGCATATGACGCACACCGTCGCAGGGTGCGTGCTGTAATTGGGACAGCACTACCACTTGCTCGGCGGCGTAGGTCTGATGACGAATGCTCTTGAGCGTTTCCTCCAGTGCCGGAACATCGCCTTCACTGTCGAGAACAATCGGCACGATGCGTGGACGCCAACTCCAACTCTGCAAACGGGCGTCGAGCAAACGTTGCTGAGCCGGTTTCAAACGACGGCACGACAGCCATTCCCGGTACATCTCGGCAAAGCTGCCGCACTCGACGCCTACCCGGGTGTGCACCATCGTTTGAATGAAGCCCAGTTGCCGGCCCAGCGCGGTTTCTTCCCAGGCATAGGCGTGCCCCTCAACCGCATCGGCCAGTGCCAGATAACGAACCCAGCCCGGCGCAGGCGCCGGCTCACCACTGCGCACGGCAAGCATCTGCTTGAGCCAGTCGAGCTCTGTCATAACCGCAGCCTTGACTGGCGCCTGATCGCTCAGCCGCGCCGGATGCAAACGCTCAAGGCTCAACACCTGGCCCACCACCACCAGATTGCCACGCCGTAGCAGGCAGGCAAACAAGGCGAAGTCCAGACACGCGATAAAACCTTCGCCAATCTGAGTCAGGGCCGGCAAATACTCCAGCGCATGCCGGGTTCGCAACAACACCCCGCTAAGGCCACTGAGAAAGTTGATCAGACTGCTTTCCAGAACGCCCAGCAGATCCTCACCCTTGAACAAGGTGACACCCGTAGAAAAACAGCAATTTTCCACACGGTCGGAAAGCAGGATGTAATCACCGTCGTAAAACTGCCGCTGGCCAATCACCAGGTTGACGTCTTCGTGGTCGATGAAGCCGACGACCTGCTGAGTGATGCATTCAGGGAGCAGTTGGTCGTCGTCGCACAGCAACTTCAGATAGTCACCGCTGGCCTCTTGCGCACAGGCCATGAGGTTAGCCTGAAAACCCAGACGCTGCGGATTGCGCACATAGCGCAGTCGAATCGAGACAGGCACCTCACAGGCATCGACGATCTCGCGGATCTCGTCACCGCTACTGTCATCGCAGACGATCACTTCAAGATTGGCGTAAGTCTGATTCAGCGCACTTTGCAGGGTCGTCTGGAAGAACTGTGGGTTGAAGGCGGGGATGGCGATGGTGACAAGAGGTGCTGGTTTCACGGCGGGAGAACTCGCGAGCGGCGGGAGCTTACTTCAACGAAGTGAAACTCCCCGGAACCGCTGAATAAAGACGGTTTGCACTCGGCAGTCGCAAGCCTTCGCGAGATTATCGCGAAGGCCCTGACTCAGACTTTGTTGAACAGGCCCAACTGAGCGATCTTGCTGAACGCCAGTTGCGAAGCTTGCAGCATGGTTTGCTGCAGCGTCAGGCGGGTCATCACTTCAGCCGGATCGGAATCGCGAATGGCCGATTGGGTCTGGGTATTGGCGAGTGCCAGACTCTGGTTGATATCGGTCTGGGTATCCAATGACGCACCGCGACCGCCTACAGAACTGATACTGGAGGCCAGTTGATCCATACCGCTGGACAAGTTGCCGATACCGGCAGTGACTGCAGCGTTCATTTTCTGAATGGCAATCGGATCATTGTTGGTTGGCGTCGACAGCGCTGTTTTCAGCTGGTTGACGGTGTCCAGAATGTTCTGGGTCTGGTGTGTATTGACCGCCACAGAGAACTGATCGCCCGTAGCCGGCGTACCGGCCACGGTGAACGAGACACCCGACGCTGTCGCGGTCGTACCGGCCATGGTGCCGGTGGACACCGGTTTGCTGTTGGCGGTCAATGGCGAAGCATAGAGTTCAAAGTTCGTGGCACTGGTGAATTTCAGAATCGCCCCGCCGCCCGGAAAGCTGGCGTGGTAGTCGGCGCTGTTAGTCACAGAGGCGTCGGTCACCAGTGCGGTCGACGGGTTGCCCGGGCTGCGCGAAGTGTTGAAGCTATCCGGCTTGGCTGCCAGCGTGAAGCTGTGGCCGGTGATCACGGTCCCCGGGACATCCCCCGCTTGCAGGTTAATGTTCAACTTCAGATCAATGCCACGAAAACTGACAGTCTGTGTGGCCGCACCACTGGTGGAACTGAACACGCCGTTCTGACTGGCCTCGGCGGTGACATCATTACCTAACGAGTCAGTAATTTGCAGCTGCGTGCCGCTGACGAAACTCACGGTGTAAGGCTCACCGCTGCGGAACTTGGCGTTGTAGGTGACATCGGATTCGACCTGACCGTTGGACAACACCACACGACCGTCATTGACCGCAGGCGCGGTGAGCGTGGTCTGAGTCCGGGTGGTGTTGATCGCTTGCTGGAACACGTCCCAACCGGTGCTGTTGGTGGCCATCGACTGGGTATCGCCGATCGGCAGATCCAGCGTGACCTGATCACCGTTGTAGGTGTAGCTGCCATCAGTGTTACGGGTGAACGGCACCACATCGCCTTTGGAACCGGAGAAGATGTACTTGCCGTTTTCATCCTTGGTGTTCATCAGGCTGAGCAGTTGCTCTTCAATCTGACCCAATTCGGAAGCGTTCGCCTGGCGGTCGGCATCGGTATAGCCGGCGTTGCCAGCGCCCAGCGCCAGCTCTTTGGCGCGTTGCAGCACGTTGCCGATGCTGGTCATCACCGCTTCGGTCTGACCGAGAGTGCCTTTGATGGTGGTCATGTTGGCCGAGTACTGATCAAGCATCGACGCCTGCTGACCCAGTTGCAGCAAACGCGAAGCGCCGACCGGATCATCCGCTGCGGTATTCACACGAACCAGGCTGCTGGCCTCTTCGCTGCTCTTGACCACGTTGGAAAAATTCTTCTGATAGTTGGCAGCAGAGGACTCGTAAAACTGGGCGGTAGAAATGCGCATGGGCTACGACTCCTTAAAGACTGTTGATCAGTGTGCTGAATATTTCCTGCGCAGCCTTGATGATCTGCGAAGACGCTGTGTAGTACTGCTGATACTTGACCAGGTTGCCGGTTTCTTCATCGAGGTCGACACCGGACAATGAGTCTCGAGCACCTTTGGCGTTGGCCAGGATCGCTTCGGTGGCAGCGCTGTCGAGCTTGCCTTGGGCCGCCTTGGCGCCAACACCCGAGACCAGTTTGCCGTAGGCGTCGTTCAGGGAAATACCGTTACTGGCCGAACCGGTGTCCACGGTCTGCCTGGTCTGCAAGCCGGCCAGTGTGCTGCCGTTACGGTTGTCCAGCGAACCTGGCTGGCTGAGCGATACGTTGATCGCGGTGCCGTTACCTGGCGAACCGGCCACGGTCATGTCAAACGACACCGTGCGCTGCACGATTGGCGGTCCCGGATCATTGATCGCGGCGCCGCTGGCGTCGACCAGTGGAATGGTCAGGCTCAGCGTATTGTTCTGGCCCGGCACAATGGTGCCGGTGCTGAGCGAGTTGCCTTGAGCATCGAGCATTTGGTAAGTCTGAGTCGTACCACCGGCCGCACCAAATACGATTTTGACCGGCGTCGAAGTCTTCAGACCGTTCTGGATCGTGGTGGTGGTCGCTGCGTCGTAGACATCGAACTTCGTGGTCAGGGTCGGTTGGCCGCTGGCCGGAATCGTCAGTGTGCCGCTACCGCCCGCAGCAATGGCTGCGCCCAACGGTGCCGCGATGGCCAGACGTTTGGAGTCGGTCATTTCGGTCTTGATGTTGGTCGCAGCATTGCGGGTCGGAGTGATCTTGAAGGTGTCGCCGGCGGCTGCGGTGCCACCGGTGAGCTTCATCGAGAAACCATCGATCACTGGTGGCGGCGTGGTCAGCGTGCTGAATGCGCCCATGGCGGTGCCTTCAGGCAGGCGCTGCACGGTGTAGTTCGTGGCGCTGGTGAAAATGACCTTGTAATCGTTGATGGTCAGCTTGCCGCTGTCCTCGATGCTCACATCGAAGTTGCCCGAGCCGGCGCTGTTGCCGACCGTGGCGACGCTGCGCTGAGCCATTTGCGCGGCACTGTTGATGCTGTTGAACAGGTTCGAACCGAAGTCACCGTTCTTGTCGATGCCCTGGGCCTGGATGGTGTTCATCTGATCGGCGACGACCAGCGCCACACGCCCCAGCTCGTTCATGGCCGGGTCCAGCACGGTGCTGCGATAGCGCAGCAAGCCGCCCATTTCACCACCGGTCATCACCGAAGTGATGTCGATGGTGCTCGAACCACGATTGAGCTGAATGGCCGAGCGCGAAGGGTCGTCTTTGCTCGGCACCACTTCCAGCTTGCTGGCGGTGCTGCCCATGACCAGCGGCTGACCGCTGCCCAGGTAAATGTCGAGGTTACCGTCACGCTCCATCACCTGCGCACCGGTGAAAGTGGACAGTTGGCGTACGGTCTCGTTGCGCGCATCGAGCAAGTCGTTGGGCTGGCCGCCAGCTTTGGAAACTTCGGAAATCTTCTGGTTCAGCTGGGCCACGGTGGCGGCCAGTTTATTGACCTGATCGGCCATGTCCGCCAGGTTGCCGTTGACGTTGGCGTTCTGCTGCGTCAACTGGCTGGAGATCGAGTTGAACCGGTTGCTCAGGGCCTGCGCATCGCTGAGCAGCAGTTGGCGGGAAGCATCGTCGCCCGGCTTGGCGTTGACGTTCTGTACCGAGGCGAAGAACTTGGTCAAGGCGCCATTGAGGCCGGTGCCGCTGTCCGAGAGCAACTTATCGAGCGGGCTGATCTGCCCGGCGTAGGCAGCCGAGTCGCTGTTAAGCGAAGTGGTGGTCTGCAGTTGCGCATCGAGGTAGCTGTTGTACACCCGACGCACATCGGCCAGGGTCGTACCGGTGCCGATGTAGACATTGCCGAACTGATTCGAAGCCTTGGTGCCCTGCACGGTTTGCTGGCGTGAGTACCCGGCGGTGTCGGCGTTGGCAATGTTATTGCCGGTAGTCATCAGCGCGGATTGGCCAGCGGCCAGACCCGACATCCCGATATTGAGCAAACTCATGGTTCAGACCTTATGCCTTGTGCCTATAAAGGCGTAGTGGAAGCGCCCGCCGCAGCGTAGTTTTGGTAACTCGTCATCTGCTTGGCTATCTGCGAGATCTTGCTTGCGTAATCCGGGTCGGTTGCATACCCGGCTTTTTGCAACTCGCGTACAAACTGTTCTGGGTTATCGGCTGACTTCAGCACATCTTGATAGCGATTATTGCTTTGCAGCAGCGTTACAAGGTCATGGAAGCTGTCTTTGTAAGAGCCGTAGGAACGGAACTCGGCCGTCTCCTTGACCATCTCGCCATTTCTGAATTCGCTGGTGATTGCCCGCGCCGAATCGCCTTTCCAGTTACTGCTGGCCTTGATGCCGAACAGGTTGTGGCTGCTGCTGCCATCCTGGGCGCGCATGACCGATTTGCCCCAACCGGTTTCCAGGGCAGCCTGAGCCACCAGGTAACGTGGATCGACACCGATACGGTCGGCAGCTTCTTTGGCCATCGGCAGCATGGTGTTGACGAATTCGTCGGCGGAACTGAAGGCTTTCTTCGCCGGCGCCAGGGGTATTTGAGCCATGGCACGACCATAAATCTGCAGGCGCCCGCTGGCCGCTGTATCCGTTTGCCCAGCCAGCCAATCGCCGTTGTACAGAGGGCCGGAACCGGTCTTGGTGCTCTGCGGCATCTGGATAGTGTTCTGCGCCGTTGTGGCGGTTGTTGCAGCGGTCGATGCCGACGGCACCAGCCCGGCGAGCAAACGATCAGCCAGTTTCGGCGGCAGCGCCAGACGCCGCTGATTGATCAGCGCCATGTCATTGCGATGAGCGCCCTCGCCCGCGTTTGTCGGCGTCTTCACCGAGCGCGAAGCCCACAACGGGCGCTCACCATTGAGACGCGACAGCGGCCCGTTGGTGGCGACCGTACCGGCGGCAATCGGTGTTTCCACGGCGGCTTTCGCGGCAGCTTGCTTGGCGGCAGACGCTGCCGCAGCCTCACCCGGCGCCATCGGTTTGTTCTTCGACATCTGGCGCATCAGCACGTCCGCCAGGCCAATACCGCCGCCTTCGCGGGACAGGGAAACGGCCAACTGCTGGTCGTACATTTCCTGGTATTGCTTGGCTGCCGGCGTGTTGAGCGGGTTGTCCTGGCCCAGCGCTTCGGTGGCCGAACGCATGGACTTGAGCATTTCACCAAGAAACAGCGATTCGAATTCCTGCGCCACTTTGCGCATGTTCGCATCGCTGTTCTTGTCGCCGACCTTGAGCTGGTTCAGGCGATTGAGGTCCGAGTAGGAACCCGAATCGCTGCTACTGACCAGGCCGCTTTTGCGCATATCCATGGTCGCCGCCCTCAGATCACAATCAGATCGGCTTGCAACGCGCCGGCCTGTTTCAGCGCTTCGAGAATCGCCATCAAGTCACCCGGTGCCGCGCCGACCTGGTTCACCGCACGGACGATTTCGTCGAGGGTGGTGCCCGGGCCGAATTTGAACATCGGTTTGGCTTCTTGCTGAGCGTTGACCCGCGAGCGCGGCACCACTGCCGTCTGCCCATTGGACAAAGGGCCGGGCTGGCTGACGATCGGGTCTTCGGTGATGGTTACGGTCAGGCTGCCATGGGTCACGGCGGCCGGGGAAACCTTGACGTTCTGGCCGATCACGATGGTGCCGGTGCGCGAGTTGATGATGACTTTCGCCACCGCCTGGCCCGGATCGACTTCAAGGTTTTCGAGGATCGACAAATAGTCGACCCGCTGGCTCGGATCGAGTGGCGCAGTCACGCGAATCGAACCACCGTCGATGGCCTGAGCGACGCCAGGGCCAAGCATGTTGTTGATCTTGTCGACGATGCGCTTGGCGGTAGTGAAGTCCGAACGGTTGAGGTTCAGGGTCAGGCTGTTGCCCTGATTGAAACCGCTTGGCACGGCACGCTCGACCGACGCACCGCCAGGGATGCGACCGGCCGACGGAACGTTGACGGTGATCTTCGAACCGTCACGTCCTTCGGCATCGAAACCACCCACCACCAGGTTGCCCTGAGCGACGGCATAGACGTTGCCGTCGATACCTTTGAGCGGCGTCAGCAACAACGTGCCGCCACGCAGGCTCTTGGAGTTACCGATGGACGCAACGGTGATATCTATCTGTTGACCCGGCTTGGCGAACGCCGGCAGATCAGCACTGATCGACACCGCCGCGACGTTCTTCAATTGCACGTTGCCCGAACCTGCCGGCACCTTGATGCCGAACTGCGAAAGCATGTTGTTGAAGGTCTGCAGGGTGAACGGGGTCTGGGTCGTCTGATCGCCGGTGCCGTTAAGCCCGACCACCAGGCCGTAGCCGATCAATTGGTTGGAACGCACACCGGAAATACTGGCGATGTCCTTCAGCCGCTCGGCTTGAGCGTCGAAGGCTGCGGACATCAGGAGCGCAGCCACCATCAGGTGTTTGAAGTTCAACATGCTCACCAGAGAAGCCACCTAGAAAGGGAACAGCGGGCTGAGGAAGAAACGGTCGAACCAGCCTGGCTGACTCGCATCGGCAAACGCACCGGTGCCCGAATAGGTGATGCGTGCATCGGCGACGCGGGTCGACGACACGGTGTTGTCGGTGGCGATGTCATCGGCGCGAACGAGGCCGGCAATCCGCACCAGCTCATCACCGGTGTTGAGGGTCAGCCACTTCTCGCCGCGCACGGCGATGATGCCGTTAGGCAACACGTCGGCGACGGTCACGGTGATCGAACCGGTCAGGCTGTTGCTCTGGCCGGACTTGCTGTCGCCCTTGGTGGCGCGGTCACCTTCATAACCGACGTCCAGACTCAGGCTACCGCTGCCCACTGGATCACTGGTGCTCAGGCCGCCCCCGAAAAACGAGCTCAGGCCGATGTCGGTCTTGCTGTTCTTGTCGATCTGCGAGTTGGCGTTCTTGCTCGCTTGGGTGCGCTCGTTCAGGGTGATGGTGATGATGTCACCGACCCGGAACGCCTTGCGGTCGCTGTACAGGTTCTGTTCGAAACCGGCCTGGTAGATCGAGCCATTATTGGCGGCAGCCGGCAGCGGCGTGCGCGGCAACACCGGAGCGTAGTAAGGGTCATTGGGCTTGGGCGGCGGAGCAACGCAGCCCGCGAGCACGACGACCCCACTCAGTGCCAGAACAGATACAAAGCGATTCATGACCCTACCTCACGGTGTTGCAGGCGACCTCATGGCCGCCTCATAGACTTGATTACAGATTCTGCGTTACGAACGAGAGCATCTGGTCGGCGGTGGAGATCACCTTGGAGTTCATCTCGTAGGCGCGCTGAGTGGTGATCATGTTGACCATCTCTTCAACGGTGCTGACGTTCGAGGTTTCCAGAGTGTTCTGCAGCGTGGTGCCGAAACCGGCGAGGCCCGGGGTGCCGACTTGCGGCGCGCCACTGGCAGCGGTTTCCAGGAACAGGTTGTTACCCACCGCTTGCAGACCGGCCGGGTTGATGAAGTCGGCGGTTTGCAGGTTGCCGATCACCTGAGAGGCCGGGTTGCCGGCGACGGTGATGGACACGGTGCCGTCACGACCGACGGTGAAGGTCTGGGCGTCGTTCGGAATGACAATGGCCGGTTCCAGGGCGAAACCGCTGGCGTTGACGATCTGGCCGTTGGAATCCAGGTGGAACGTACCGTCACGGGTGTAGGACGTGGTGCCGTCCGGCTGCAGGATCTGGAAGAAGCCGCGACCGTCGATGGCCATGTCCAACGGTTGCTCGGTGGTTTGCAGGCTGCCGGCGGTGAAGTTTTTCTGGGTGCCGACGATGCGCACACCGGTACCCACTTGCAGACCCGACGGCAATTCGCTGTCCTGGGTCGACTGGGCGCCTGGCTGGCGTTTGATCTGATACAGCAAGTCCTGGAACTCGGCGCGGTCACGTTTGAAACCCGTGGTCGATACGTTCGCCAGGTTGTTGGAAATGGTGGTGAGGTTGGTGTCCTGGGCGGACAGACCTGTTTTGGCAACCCATAGAGCCGGAAGCATTCGATTCTCCTCGTGCGCCTGTTTTACGGCGCGACGTTCTGATAATTAGCTGATCTGCAAGACCCGAGCCATGGCCTGGTCATCGTCTTTGGCGGTGTTCATCATCTTGATGTGCAGCTCGAACTGCTTGGCCAGCGCCAGCACCGAAGTCATTTCTTCCACGGCATTGACGTTGCTCGACTCAAGGAACCCGGACACCAGTTTGACGTTGGCATCGGCCTGCGCCGGCTTGCCGTCCTTGGTGTGGATCGAACCGTCCAGGCCTTTGGTCATGTTCTTGAAGTCCGGGTTGACCAGTTTGATGCGGTCGACTTCGGCCATCACCCGTGGACCTTCACCCATCGCACGGATGCTGATGGTGCCGTCTTCACCGACTTCGATTTGCTGCTCGGGCGGCACGGCAATCGGCCCGCCATTGCCTACCACCGGCATACCGTTACCGGCACGCAGCACGCCCAGGGCGTCAACGTTCAAGCTGCCGGTGCGCACGTAGCTTTCACCGCCATCGGGGTTCTGCACGGCGATCCAGCCGTTGCCCTGCACCGCGACATCGAGGTCGCGACCGGTTTGCACCAGCGCACCCGGGGAGAAGTCGGTGGCCGGACGTTCGCTCATGGCAAACGCACGCGCCGGAAAGCTGTCACCAAACACCGGCATCGAACGAGCCTGTTCCAGGTCCTTCTGAAAACCGTTGGTAGAGATGTTCGCCAGGTTGTTGGCATGAGCCTTCTGCGCCAGTGCATTCTGGCTGGCGCCGGTCATTGCCACATAAAGGTACTTGTCCACACTCTTTCCTCTGCATGCCGGACGTTTGCCGCCCACCGCTGTACTGCTGAGCCATAAGCAATTTGCAGACCAACTTTTTTCTGGCGGCGCAGGGCCCGGCAAACAAAGGACTTGAGGGATTCAGAGGGGATCGGGGGAATGTGCCGAAGACGAAAAACCGGCGGTGTTATGCCGCTTCGCGGCAATCCTCAGTTTCCGTCACCTGATCGTTCCCACGCTCTGCGTGGGAATGCAGCCCGGGACGCTCCGCGTCCCAAGAGCGGACGCAGAGCGTCCATTGAGGCATTCCCACGCGGGAGCGTGGGAACGATCGATAGCGATCTGAAACAATGATAAACACGAATTTGCCGTTTACTTTGTAGGATTCTGCGACAGCTTGGCGTTTGGTGATCGGGGAGCTGGCACGTATGATGCTTCACAAACTTCCGCAGATTAGAAGCCTATGTCTCTGATAGTTCTACTGCTTCTGCCTTTTATCGGCAGTTGTCTGGCAGCCGTGCTGCCGCACAACGCGCGTAATACCGAATCGCTGTTGGCTGGCCTGGTTGCCCTGATCGGCACCGTCCAGGTTGCGCTCTTGTACCCGCAAATCGCCGATGGCGGCGTGATCCGCGAAGAGTTCTTCTGGCTGCCCAGCCTGGGCCTGAACTTCGTTCTGCGTATGGATGGTTTCGCCTGGCTGTTCTCGATGCTGGTGCTGGGCATCGGCACGCTGGTTTCGCTATACGCCCGCTACTACATGTCGCCGGACGATCCGGTGCCGCGTTTCTTCGCGTTTTTCCTGGCGTTCATGGGCGCCATGCTGGGGTTGGTGATCTCCGGCAACCTGATCCAGATCGTGTTTTTTTGGGAACTGACCAGCCTCTTTTCATTCCTGTTGATCGGCTATTGGCACCACCGCGCCGATGCGCGACGTGGCGCCTACATGGCATTGATGGTCACCGGTGCGGGCGGTTTGTGTTTGCTGGCGGGTGTCATGCTGCTCGGCCATGTGGTCGGCAGCTATGACCTGGACAAGGTCCTGGCCGCCGGCGAGCTGATTCGCGCACATGCCCTCTACCCTATTCTGCTTCCCCTGATCCTGATCGGCGCCTTGAGCAAAAGTGCCCAATTCCCCTTCCACTTCTGGCTGCCCCACGCCATGGCGGCGCCGACACCGGTTTCGGCGTATCTGCACTCGGCGACCATGGTCAAGGCCGGGGTCTTCCTGCTCGCACGCCTGTGGCCGTCGCTGTCCGGCAGTGAAGAATGGTTCTACATTGTCGGCGGGGCCGGGGCCTGTACGTTGTTGCTCGGCGCTTACTGCGCGATGTTTCAGAACGACCTCAAGGGCCTGCTGGCCTACTCGACCATCAGCCACCTGGGCCTGATCACTTTGCTGCTGGGCCTGAACAGTCCGCTGGCCGCCGTGGCCGCGGTGTTCCACATTCTCAACCACGCCACGTTCAAGGCCTCGCTGTTCATGGCCGCCGGAATCATCGACCACGAAAGCGGCACCCGGGATATTCGCAAACTCAGCGGCCTGATCAAACTGATCCCGTTCACCGCCACCCTGGCCATGGTCGCCAGTGCCTCCATGGCCGGCGTGCCGCTGCTCAACGGCTTCCTGTCCAAAGAGATGTTCTTCGCCGAAACCGTGTTTATCAACGCGACGGCCTGGATCGAGATGACCCTGCCGATCGTCGCGACCATCGCCGGGACGTTCAGCGTGGCTTACTCCCTGCGCTTCACCGTTGATGTGTTTTTCGGCCCGAGCGCCACCGACCTGCCGCACACCCCGCACGAGCCGCCACGCTGGATGCGCGCGCCGGTGGAATTGCTGGTGTTTACCTGTCTGGTGGTGGGGATCTTCCCCGCTCAAGTGATCGGCCCGTTGCTCGCGGCGGCGGCATTGCCGGTGGTGGGCGGTACGCTGCCCGAGTACAGCCTGGCGATCTGGCACGGCTGGAACGCGCCGATGATCATGAGCCTGATCGCCATGTCCTGCGGCATCATCCTCTATCTGCTGTTGCGCAATCAGCTCAAGCGCGGGCGTTTCTCGCACCCGCCGGTGATCAGCCACTTCAATGGCAAGCGCCTGTTCGAGCGCAGCCTGGTGATCATGATGCGCCTGGCCCGTCGCCTGGAGCGGCGGGTCAGCACCCGGCGCCTGCAAACCCAACTGTTTCTGGTGGTGCTCGCCGCGGTGCTGGCCGGGTTGATCCCGATGCTGCACAGCAGCCTGAGCTGGGGCGACCGACCGAAGATTCCGGGCTCGATCGTGTTCGTGATCCTCTGGCTGCTGGCGATTGCCTGTGCCCTTGGCGCAGCGTGGCAAGCCAAGTATCACCGGCTCGCGGCCCTGACCATGGTCAGCGTCTGCGGCCTGATGACCTGCGTGACCTTCGTCTGGTTCTCGGCGCCGGATTTGGCCCTGACGCAACTGGTGGTCGAAGTGGTGACCACAGTGCTGATCCTGCTGGGCCTGCGCTGGTTGCCGCGACGGATCGAAGAGGTGTCGCCGTTGCCGAGCAGTCTGCGCAAGGCACGCATCCGCCGTATCCGCGACTTGCTGCTGTCGATCGCGGTCGGTGGCGGCATGGCGTTGCTGTCCTACGCAATGCTGACCCGCCAGACGCCCAACGACATTTCCTCGTTCTACCTCAGTCGCGCCCTGCCCGAAGGCGGCGGCAGCAACGTGGTCAACGTGATGCTGGTGGACTTCCGTGGCTTCGACACCCTCGGCGAAATCACCGTGCTGGTGGCCGTGGCCCTGGCTGTGTTCGCCCTGCTGCGACGCTTCCGTCCGCCGAAAGAAAGCCTGCAACTGCCGGCCCAACAGCGCTTGCTGGCGCCCGACGTGGTCACCGACCTGGTCAACCCGCGTCACGCCAGCGACACCGCGCTCGGTTTCATGATGGTGCCAGCGGTGCTGGTGCGTCTGCTGCTGCCGATTGCGTTTGTGGTGTCGGTCTACCTGTTCATGCGCGGGCACAATCAACCCGGTGGCGGTTTCGTCGCCGGGCTGGTGATGTCGGTGGCGTTCATCCTGCAATACATGGTCGCCGGCACCCAGTGGGTCGAGGCGCAAATGAGCCTGCGGCCGCTGCGCTGGATGGGCACCGGGCTGCTGTTCGCCACGATCACCGGGCTCGGGGCGATGGTGGCCGGGTATCCATTCCTTACCACTCACACCTGGCATTTCGCATTGCCGCTGCTCGGCGAGATTCACATCGCCAGCGCGCTGTTCTTCGACATTGGCGTGTACGCCGTGGTGGTCGGCTCGACGCTGTTGATCCTGACCGCCCTCGCCCACCAGTCGGTACGCGGTCATAAAACCAGCGCGCAACCCAAGCCCATGGCCAAAGCGGCTGCCACGCAAGGAGCCATCTGATGGAAGAAGTCATCGCAATCGCCATCGGTGTGCTGGCCGCGTCCGGCGTGTGGCTGGTGCTGCGACCACGGACGTTCCAGGTGGTCATGGGCCTGTGCCTGCTGTCCTACGGCGTCAACCTGTTCATCTTCAGCATGGGCAGCCTGTTCATCGGCAAGGAGCCGAACATCAAGGACGGCGTGCCTCAGGATTTGCTGCACTACACCGACCCGCTGCCGCAAGCGTTGGTGCTGACCGCGATCGTCATCAGCTTCGCCATGACCGCGTTGTTCCTGGTGGTGCTGCTCGCCTCCCGGGGCCTGACCGGCACCGACCATGTGGATGGCCGGGAGCCTAAAGAATGAATCCAATGGCGCACCTGATCGCAGCCCCCATTCTGCTACCGCTGCTGACCGCCGCGGTGATGCTGATGCTGGGCGAGAAACACCGCCCGTTAAAGGCCAAAATCAATCTGTTCTCCAGCCTGCTGGGGCTGGGCATTGCCGTGATGCTGCTGCAATGGACGCAAACCACCGGCGTGCCGGGCTCCATCGGTGTGTACCTGCCGGGCAACTGGCAGGTGCCGTTCGGTATTGTGCTGGTGGTCGATCGTCTGTCGGCGCTGATGCTGGTGCTGACCGGGATCATCGGCGTCAGCGCCTTGCTGTTCGCCATGGCCCGCTGGGACGGTGCGGGTTCGAGTTTCCACGCGCTGTTCCAGATTCAGTTGATGGGTCTGTACGGCGCCTTCCTGACGGCAGACCTGTTTAACCTGTTCGTGTTTTTCGAAGTGCTGCTGGCCGCCTCTTACGGGCTGATGCTGCACGGTTCGGGCCGGGCGCGGGTGTCGTCGGGGCTGCATTACATCTCTATCAACCTGTTGGCCTCGTCACTGTTCCTGATTGGCGCGGCGCTGATCTACGGCGTTACTGGCACGCTGAACATGGCCGACCTGGCGCTGAAAATCCCGCTGGTGCCGGAAGCCGATCGCGGCTTGCTGCATGCCGGCGCGGCGATTCTGGCGGTGGCGTTCCTGGCCAAAGCCGGCATGTGGCCGCTGAACTTCTGGCTGGTGCCGGCCTACTCCGCGGCCAGCGCGCCCGTGGCGGCGATGTTCGCGATCATGACCAAGGTCGGCGTCTACACCTTGCTGCGTTTGTGGACGCTGCTGTTCTCCGGCCAGGCCGGGGCATCCGCGTATTTTGGTGGCGACTGGCTGATCTACGGCGGCATGGCGACCATCGTTTGCGCCGCCGTGGCGATCCTCGCCGCGCAACGCCTGGAGCGCATGGCCAGCCTGAGCATTCTGGTGTCGGCAGGCATTCTGTTGTCGGCCATCGGTTTCGCCCAACCGAACCTGATCGGCGCGGCGCTGTTCTATCTGGTCAGCTCGACCCTGGCCTTGAGCGCGCTGTTCCTGCTGGCCGAGTTGATCGAGCGCTCGCGTTCGGCCAACGAAATGCCGCTGTTCGACGACGGCGAGCTGCTGCCACGGCCCCTGGAATCCTTGCAGCCGCCCAAAGGCTTCAACCTCGATGACGACCGCAAAGCCGTGGTCGGACAAGTGATTCCCTGGACCATGGCGTTCCTCGGTTTGAGCTTCATCGCCTGCGCCCTGCTGATCATCGGCATGCCGCCGCTTTCCGGGTTTATCGGCAAACTCAGTCTGCTCAGCGCCCTGCTCAATCCGCTGGGTCTGGGCAATGGCAGCGACGAACCGATATCGAACAGCGCGTGGGGGTTGCTCGTCCTGTTGATCTTGTCCGGGTTGGCCTCGTTGATTGCTTTTTCGCGTTTGGGCATCCAGCGTTTCTGGACTCCGCAAGAGCGGCCGTCGCCCTTGCTGCGGCGCCTGGAATGCGTGCCAATCGTGGTTCTGCTGGGGCTGAGCATTGCGCTGACGTTCAAGGCCGAACCGCTGCTGCGCTACACCCAAGCGGCGGCCGTTGCATTGAACAACCCTCAGCAATACGTGATGGCGGTGCTCGAAACCCGTGTAATTCCAGGCCCGAAAGCCAAGACAGCGCTGCTGGAGGTGCAACCATGAAGCGCCTGTTTCCTGCACCCTGGTTGTCGTTGGCGCTGTGGCTGCTGTGGCTGGTTTTGAACCTGTCGATGAGCCCCGGCAATCTACTGCTGGGCGCCATGCTGGGATTCTGCGCGCCGTTGATGATGCGCAAGCTGCGGCCGCTGCCGATCCGCATTCGTCGGCCTGGGGTGATCCTGCGTTTGTTCTTGCTGGTCGGGCGCGACGTGATCGTGTCCAACCTCGCCGTGGCCTGGGGCGTGCTTAACGCAGGCCGTCGTGCGCCTCGCTCGCGGTTTATCAAGGTGCCGCTGGACTTGCGCGATGCCAACGGCCTGGCGGCGCTGTCGATGATCTGTACGGTGGTCCCCGGCACGGTCTGGTCGGAACTGGCGCTGGATCGCAGCATTCTGTTGCTGCACGTCTTCGATCTGGATGATGAAAGCCAATTCATCCAGCACTTCAAGACGACCTACGAGCGCCCCTTGATGGAGATCTTCGAATGAGCGCATTGCTGTCGAACGCGATCCTGCTGAGCCTGTTCATCTTTTCGATGGCGATGATTCTGACCCTGATCCGGCTATTCAAGGGTCCATCGGCTCAGGATCGGGTTCTGGCGCTGGATTACCTGTACATCATCGCCATGCTGATGATGCTTGCGCTGGGCATTCGTTATGCCAGTGACACTTATTTCGAGGCGGCGCTACTGATCGCCTTGTTCGGCTTCGTCGGCTCGTTCGCCCTGGCCAAATTCCTGCTGCGTGGCGAGGTGATCGAATGAGGCCTGAATTGTCTCTGTGGGTGGAAATTGCGGTGGCGATTCTGCTGGTGCTGAGCAGCCTGTTTACGCTGATCGGCGCGGCCGGATTGCTGCGGATGAAGGACTATTTCCAGCGCATGCACCCACCGGCGCTGGCCTCGACCTTGGGAGCGTGGTGCGTGGCGCTAGCTTCGATCATTTACTTTTCGGCGCTCAAGTCGGCGCCGGTGCTGCATGCCTGGCTGATTCCGGTTCTGCTGTCGATCACCGTGCCGGTGACCACGCTGCTGCTGGCCCGGGCGGCGTTGTTTCGCAAGCGCATGGCGGGGGATGATGTGCCGGCTGAGGTGAGTAGTCGGCGGACCGAAAGCGGGAGTTGAATCCAAGGTTTGTGTTGATTGATCAGGCCTCATCGCGGCATCGGTATCTACACATCTCCCGATCCTGGTCTATAAAAGGACGGCATGGATATCAAATGACCGGGCTAG